>CANQOJ010000105.1 GCA_947625455.1 uncultured Clostridia bacterium
GTAGGCGTTCTCCGTCACGATCCCATGGCTATGAAGCCGTTTATCGGTTACAATGTCGGCGATTACTGGGGGCACTGGCTCGAAATGGGCAAGAAACTCGGCGACAAAGCGCCTAAGATATTCAACGTAAACTGGTTCAGACAGGACGAAAACGGCGACTTTATGTGGCCGGGATTTGGCGACAACATGCGCGTTCTCGACTGGATAATCAAGCGCTGTGAGGGCAAGGTTGACGCTGTTGAAACTCCTATAGGCTATCTGCCGAAAGCTGACGACATCAACCGCGCAGGCATTGAGGGCGAGGTTTCAGAGGATACCATGAAGAAACTGCTTTCGGTTGACGTTGACCTTTGGAAGAAAGAAATTGCCGAGATGCGCAGATATTACGACGAGGACATCAAGGCTAAGGGCGGAAATATCCCGCAGGCGCTGTATGACGAGCTTGATATGATCGAAAAGAGACTGAACAAGTAATATACAGGGTAAAGTGGACAGTATACAGTTATGGTATTTGCTCCGCAAATGTTATTAGATTGTTTTTAAATTGTTAGAGCGTAAACCACCCACAAAGGTGATTTACGCTCTTTCCTTTAAAAACAATCTAATTATATCCGCGGAGCGTTTTGCGCGCAGCGCATAATGCGCGGATACCATGACTGTATACTGTCCAATGTCCACTGTATACTGCGCCCAAATCAACGTATGGTCAAGCAAAGTAACGTTTATTTAGCCAGCACCGTCAATATTCCTCCGGCTTCTGCCGAAGATATGTCCGCGCCAACTATGATACCGTCAATTACAATAAGGTTTGCGCATAAAGGCACGGGATTTTTGCTGTCGGAATTTTGTATTGAATAGGTGTACTTTTTCGCGTAATATGCGCGGTATTTTCGCAGGTCAAATCCTTGCTCACGCTGAATTGCATTGTACTGTTCATATGCTTCGTCAAAGTTTGAGGGAATGCGGATTTCCTCTATCTTGTCGGGTACAATCCCAACTTCATATCCAAAGCTTTCTATGTATGCAGTGCGCTCACGGTCGGTTGCACCTGAAATGCCCTCGGATTTTTGCCCCGTAAGCCTTATTATCCCCCAGATTGCTGCTGTGATGATAAGTATAACGCCGATTAAAACAGCTTTTCTTGAACGCCCTCTTGCCATTGTTCTTACCCCATTTCTGTTTTTTCTTATACATATATATGTTCTTAACTGTTATTTTAATACAAGCCGAAGTCAAGCTAGAGGCTAGAAGTTGAGAGATTAGAGGCTAGAACTAAGGTAGAATTAGAATCTAGCCTCTAACTTCTCAATATCTAGCCTCTAGCAACTATATATTGTGCAAAAGTCACGAAAAACACATAGGCAAGTTTGTTTAATGCGCCAAAAATTTGGTTTTATCATTGAGTTCAGAGCATTTTAGGGGTGTTTTTTGTGCAAAACGCCGAATGAACCGCCTGATTTTGTGGGAAAAGTTGTAAACGTTGGTGAATGTGTATAAAGTATTTCTAAAATATTTGTTGGTTTATGCACTTTTATTTTTTCATAGAATTTGGTATCATATTATTAGCAAATGATTGCTATTTTTTCTTTCAGGAGGTTGTATAATAATGGCAAGTTTAGAGGCAAGAAACATTTATAAACGCTATCCCGGAGGAGTTACGGCTGTTACTGATTTCAACATCAAAATCAAGGACAAGGAATTTATCGTCCTGGTTGGTCCTTCGGGCTGCGGAAAATCTACTACCCTGCGTATGATCGCAGGTCTTGAGGAGATTTCCGAGGGAGAACTTTACATCGGCGACCGTCTTGTAAACGACGTTGCACCCAAGGACAGAGATATTGCAATGGTTTTCCAGAACTACGCTCTTTATCCTCATATGACTGTTTTCGATAATATCGCTTTTGGTCTGAAACTGCGCAAAGTGCCTAAGGACGAGATTAAGAAGCTTGTTGAAGAAGCGGCTAAGAGCCTTGATATTGCGCACCTGCTTGACAGAAAGCCTAAGGCATTGTCGGGCGGTCAAAGACAGCGTGTTGCGCTCGGACGCGCTATCGTCCGCAATCCTAAGGTGTTCCTGCTTGACGAGCCGCTGTCAAACCTTGACGCAAAGCTTCGTGCGCAGATGCGTACCGAAATCGCTAAACTGCACAAGAAAATCGGCACGACATTTATCTACGTTACTCACGACCAGACAGAAGCTATGACAATGGGCGACAGAATTGTCGTTATGAAAGACGGCTTTGTTCAGCAAATCGACTCTCCAATGAACCTCTACGAAAATCCGTGCAACAAGTTCGTTGCAGGCTTTATAGGTTCTCCGCAGATGAACTTTATCAACAATGCAAAGGTTATTGAAAAGGATAACAAGTACTTTGTTGAGTTCGGCGACGAGAGCAAGAAGTTCTATATTGAGGTTCCCGCAGGCAGAGTTGACGAGAGCGTTCTTCAGAAATATGCAGGCAAGGAAGTTGTCTTAGGCTTCCGTCCCGAAAATATTCATGATGAAGAAGCGTTCCTTGCAACTGCAAAAACAGGCATCTTCGAGGCTTATGTAGAAGTTGCAGAACAGCTTGGCGCTGAAACGTATCTGTATCTTGACTGCTGCGGAATTTCGCTCACTGCCCGCGTATCTTCAAGATGCCCCGCCCGCCCGCAGGATACTGTACGCCTTGGAATTGATCCGAACAGGATTCACCTTTTCGATCCTACAAACGAGTTTTGCCTTAACAACAACATGAATTGATTTTATGTTAAACAACAGCCGACCGTGGTCTAAAACTACGGTCGGTTTTCTGTATCCGCAATTTCTTAAAATTTGGTTACAATTATGTAATAAATATTGATTTTATTTTTTTAAGTGATATAATGGTTTTGGTAAATATTTTTTTGACGAATTATACGGTTTTTTGTCAAGGCAAGGAGGGTAAAATTAAAACAACATCTTTAAAATCCCGTGCATTTCTGCTACACCGCAATCTGCTAAAAATCTTTAAACAAATCGAGGAATTATTATGACAAAACAAGAAATTTCTAAATTGCTTAACAAACGCTCTTTACGCGCGCAAATCCTTTCGGCGCTGTTTTTCCCCTTGGCAATACTGTATCACGAACTGATCTTAAGAATATTCGACAGCGAATTTACAAGCTTCTTCTCGGCGGGTTTGATTATAACCGTACTTTTTTCTCTGGCAGGCGGGCTTTTGATTTCGCTTTTACTTGACGTTATTCCGAACAAAAAAGTTTCGAGAATAATCGGTATAGTACTGATTGCGGCGCAAACGGTGATTTTCTGCATTGAGCGCGGGTGCCGTTCGCTTTTCGGACTGTATTTCGGAATTACCACCGTAAGCACCATGACGGGTAATGCGCTGGGCGGATTCGGCGGGTTTGTATGGTCGGGATTTTTAAGCATAATCCCGTTCTTTTTGCTGTCTCTTATACCGCTTGCGGTGTTTATCGTTTTTAACAAGGTCATAATAAGCGACAAACCGAATGACGGCGCAGTGAGGATTTCTATGGGCTCGGCGGCGGTTGTCTGTCATATCGCGGCGCTTTTAATGTCGCTGTTCGGCGGTGCGAAAAACTATTTTACCTATGATTTTACAGCAAACAACGCCGTGCCGAATTTCGGCCTTGGCGCAACGCTTCGTATGGAGATTGAATATGCCGTTATCGGGATACCGGAGCCCGAACTTGGCGGGTATATCGAAAGCAACACGTTTTCGGAACAGTCCAACTCTTCCGACAGCGAGCCTGCCGTGGATTCCGAAAATTCCGAGGACAGCAGTTCTGTTTCCGAAGAACCCAAAGTATACGGATATAATCAAATGAACATTGACTTTGACGCACTGTCCGCACAGACAAACGACAAGACTCTTAAATCAATGCACGAGTATTTCAAGAGCCTTTCGCCGTCACAGCAAAACAAGTATACGGGAATGTTCAAAGGCAAAAACTTGATTTTCATCACCGCAGAGGCTTTCTCGCCGTATTTCATAAGCGAAGAACTTACACCGACGCTTTATCGTCTTACGCACGAGGGATTTGTGTTTAACAACTATTATCAGCCCGACTGGACGCAGTCAACAGTGGGCGGAGAAGTTGCAAATATCACGGGAATAATTCCGTCGTGGATAAACGGAAAGTGGGCGTCTGCCGCGGCGGCAAATGACTATATGCCATTTACTATTGCAAACAGGCTTTCTGCGCTTGGATACAGCACGCCCGCATGGCATAATCACACCTACAATTATTACGACAGGAACAAATATCTTCCCGCTTTCGGATATGACTATAAAGGCGCTTACGGCGGAGGGCTTACAATTCCGAGCGAGGGGTGCTGGCCCGAATCAGACCTTGAAATGATTGAGGCGACTGTGGACGGATATACTGATGATTTTATAAACCAAGGCACGCCGTTTTCGGTTTATTATATGACGGTCAGCGCACACGCTGAATATAACTTCGGCGGCAACGATATGGCAAAAAAGAACAAGGAAATTGCACAGGCGGCTTATCCGGACGCGTCAGAGGCAGTGCAGGCTTATGTTGCAAGCAGTCTTGAACTCGAATATGCAATGGAACATCTTGTAAATACGCTTGAAGAAAAAGGCATTGCCGACGACACTTTGATAGTACTGACCGCAGACCATTATCCGTATGCTCTTGCTTCGGGAAACACGGACTATTACAACGAACTTAGGGGATTTACGGACACGGAGCTTGTTACTTCGCGATATAAAAATTCGCTTATAATGTGGTCGGGCTGTATTGAAGAACCGATTGAAATCAACACGCCGTGCTATTCTGTTGATATTCTGCCAACACTTTTAAACTTGTTTGGGCTTGAATACGACTCTCGGATTATAATCGGACGCGACATTTTCGCTGAAAACTATGACGCAAGCGAATATTCAAGCTGTATGCCGCTTGTAATTTTTGCCAACAATCACGGTCAGGGAAACAGCTGGATAACCGCCGCGGGAGTTTACGAGGCGTCAACGGGAATTTTCACACCGAATGAAGGCATAACCGTAAATTCCGATTATGTCAGCCGTGTAAACCGCCTTGTCGAGGGCAAGGTAAATTATTCAAAGCTTATACTTTCCAAAAATTACTATAAGTCGGTATTCCCGCAGGGATTTGAGCCGTGATTTAGATTTTAAAAGGATTTTTGTTGGGGAACATCTTGCTGAAACGCGATTTAATAGTTCAAACTTTAAACGGCTTTATCGGCTAAAGCTGCTCGTCTGTTCTGATTAGGCGGTATTTTCATAAATGCTTATACTTCAAGGAGGGAACAATGAAAAAAGCGAAAATCTTATCGGCAGTTTTGGCGGCGGCGCTTTTGCTTTCGGGGTGCAATAGCGAAAGTTCCCTGCAAAACTCACAGCAGAGCAGTTTGTCATCTTCAAGTTCGTTAAGCAGTTCAAGTTCATCATCTTCCGTTGCTTCAACATCAAGCAATTCCTCTTCGTTTGAAAATTCTTCGGATAAAGTTGAAAGTTCTTCAAGTTCTGCTATTTCAAGCAGTTCACAGTTGAGTGAAAGCAGTTCAAATACCGCAAGTTCAACAAGCAAACCCGCTTCAAGTTTGTCAACTCACTCTTTCAGAAGAGACACGGTGACAATTCAAGGCAGAAAGTACGATATAGCTGAAACAACTTCTTTGCAGTTAGAAACCCGCGAGGTTACAAATGATGATGTTGTGGAAATCGGCAAGCTTGCAAACCTTATGTCCTTGTATTTAAGCAGTAATCAAATCAGCGATATAACTCCGCTTGCAAATCTTACTAAATTGGAGATTTTAATTCTGAGCAAAAATGAAATCAGCGATATAACGCCGCTTGCAAAACTCAAAAAACTAACAAAATTGGATCTTCAAGATAACCAAATCAGCGATATAACGCCGCTTTCAAATCTTAATAAACTGGAGATTTTGGATCTGAACGATAATCAAATCGGCGATATAAAGCCGATTTCTAATCTTACTAATCTGACATATTTGGGTTTGACATATAATCAAATCGACGACATAAAGCCTCTTGCTAATCTTACTTATCTGACAAAATTGGGATTGTGGGGAAACCAAATCAGCGATATAACTCCGCTTGCTAATCTTTCTAGTCTGACAAATTTGAGTTTGGGAGAAAATCAAATCAGTGATTTAACGCCGCTTGCTAATCTTACTGATCTGACATATTTGGAGTTGTGGGAAAACCAAATCGGCGATATAACTCCGCTTGCTGATCTTACTGATTTGACATATTTGAGTTTGGGAGATAATCAAATCAGCGATATAACTCCGCTTGCTAATCTTACTACTAATCTGACAAATTTGAGTCTGAATAATAATCAAATCAGCGAAGAAGATAAAACTTGGCTTAAACAGCAACTTCCAAAATGTAAAATATCTTTTTAACATCTGTTAATCCCTACATATATTAATAAACACGCCCCCTCGGGCGGGTTTCATGCCATTTAAAATTGAACCTGCATATAGTTTTAATAAATGCCTTCACCCGTAAATTCAAAGAAAACCTATTTACTTTTTTCTGAAAACGTGGTATAATATAAGTGGGGAAAGGGCGTGATTTCAGTGGCTGATATAGCGGTGAACCGCGAGTATCGTGACAGGCTTTTCAAGTTCATTTTTGGCAATCCGCAAAACAAGGAATGGACGTTAAGTTTATACAATGCCGTGAACGGCTCGCATTATACGGACGCAAGTGCAATCAAATTAAACACCATAGAAAATGCCGTGTATATGAGCATGAAAAATGATGTATCGTTCTTAGTTGACAATACGATGAATTTCTATGAGCAACAGTCAACTTTCAACCCCAACATGCCCATGCGTTTCTTGATTTACGCTGGAATGATATACAGCAAATTTGTCGAAGAAAGCAGGCTTTATCACAGATACAGTTCCGTACAGCAAAAGGCACCGACGCCGAAATGCGTGTGCTTTTACAACGGGACTGATGATAAAGATGACCAGATTGTGCTCAGCCTTACTGATTCATTTGATGGAGAGTCGGATATTGAAGTTAAAGTCAAGATGATAAACATCAATTTCGGGCATAATAAGGCGTTGCTTGATGCATGTAAACCTTTGAAAGAATATGCATGGTTTGTCGACAAAGTCCGTTCTAATCAGCAGAATATGGGAACTTTGGAAGAAGCGGTAGATGAAGCATTAGAGGAATTGCCTGATGAGTCGCTCATCAAGCCATTCCTTGTAGCAAATAAAGCGGAGGTGAAGCGTATGTGTATTACTGAATATGATGAGTTGAGAACCTTTGCGGAGCAGAGGGAAGAAGGAAAGATAGAAGGCATTGAAATCGGTGGTTTAAGTATGTTGATCGGTCTTGTCAATGACGGTATTTTAACCACAGTTGACGCAGCGAAAAGAGCTAATATGACCGTTGCCGAATTTGAAGAGAAAACAGGTTTGAAAGCTTAAAGCCTTTGCCTTTTGATACGCTAATCAAGCCGTTCCTAGTAGCTAATAAAGCGGAGGTGAAGCGTATGTGTATAACCGAGTATGACGAGTTGAGAACCTTTGCAGAGCAGAGGGAAGAGGGTAGAATTGAAGGAATAATGGAAGGGATAGCAAAAGGCAAAAAAGAAGGCATTGAAATCGGCGGTTTAAGCATGTTAGTTGGTCTTGTTAAGGACGGTATCTTGACTACCATCGATGCAGCGAAAAGAGCTAATATGACCGTTGCCGAATTTGAGGAGAAAACAGGGTTAAAAGCGTAAAGCTTTTATTCGCTCATCAAGCCGTTTCTCGTGGCAAATAAAGCGGAGGTGAAGCGTATGTGCATTACCGAGTATGACGAGTTG
>CANQOJ010000106.1 GCA_947625455.1 uncultured Clostridia bacterium
GTCCAGTTGTCGCCGTCGGGCAGAGCGTCCTCGCCGAGTGCGTCCTCGCTTGTCGCAAGCGCCAGGACGCGTATCGCGCGGTTAGCAAGTTCGTCTATCTTGGCGTTGAGTTTAGCCATATCAAACGCCTGCTTGTTGCCGTCAGCGTCATAGTAGTGCGAACATCTGCGGAGTATCTTCTCGGGAGCGCCCTTGATAAGCGTCAGATTGTATTCACCCGTTACCTGCGTAGCGGAATATTTGTTGGTGGAGTTGAAAGGAATGTTCTTGACAGCCTTTACATCAGCGTTTGAAATGTTGTCAATGCCGTAGCCTAAAATTGCGCGTTCTGTGGCGTTGCCGCCGAGAACTCTGCGGTCTTTGCCCTCGCCGCTTATCATGGAAAGCGTGTTTTTATGAATAGACAGCGACAAAAGGTCTTTAAGCTTGCCGTTTATGTCGTTCATGGTCTTGTATTCGGTTACCGCGCCGTCAATGAAGTTAATTGCTTCAAGTTTGCCTTTGGTTATTGTGCCTGTTTTATCGGAAAAGAGAATGTTAAGCGAACCTGCGGTTTCAATTCCCGCAACCTTGCGGACAAGGACGTTGTCTTTAAGCATTTTGCCCATATTCTGCGCCGAAACGATAGCTATCATCAGCGGCAAACCCTCCGGTACAGCCATAACTATGATGATAACCGCAAGCATAACCGCCTGTATTACCGCTTCAACAAGCGCCATCCACTGGAATGCGCCGTCAGCCGCGAAGAAGAACAGCGAGGGATCAAAACCCGTGTCAAACAAAATAGTCTTTGCAAGCATTGCAACGGCAATCGCGATACCGCCTATATATCCGAACTTTGAAATGCCGTTTGCGAGGTTTCCGAGTTTTAATTTCAGAGGAGTTTCTCTGTCGTCATCTGTCTGGAGTTCGCTTGCAATCTTGCCGTAAACCGACTTGTCGCCGACAACTGTTACCTGCATGACTGCGTTGCCTGAACAAACTACCGCACCTCTGAATACCTTGTATTCGTTATCAAAATTTGTGTTTTCGTCGGTATCCGTCCAACCGTCGGGGATTGCCTTTTTCTTTGCCTCGCGGCTTTCACCGTTTAAAACCGACTGGTCAACTTTAATGTCGCCGTCGATTATAATTCCGTCAGCGGGTATCTTATCTCCCGACTGAAGCAGGATAGCGTCTCCGACAACGATATCGTTTATTGCAACCTCCGCTATAACGCCGTTGCGGTAGGTCTTTACCATAATTCTTGACGCTTCTTCCTGGAGTTTTTGGAAAGCGTTTTCGTTTCTGTATTCGGAGAATGTCGAAACGAGAGTTGCAAGGCATATAGCTATGAAAATTCCGAGCGGCTCGTACCATTCGGGCGCGCCCTCTTTTATAACGCCCGTAATTCCGAGAACAGCCAGTACAACGTTTATCAGCAGCGCGACGATAAGGATTTTTATCATCGGATCGCCGAGATTGTCTTTCAGCTTATCCCAGAAGCTCTCGTGAGCCTGCTCCGTCATTGAGTTGTCGCCGTATTTAGCTTTGCTTTCGGCGGCTTGTGCATCTGTAAGTCCAAAATTCTTCATAGATTTTCCTTTCTTTAAATTAAAGAATAAATTAAACGGCACAGCCGATTATTTAACCGATACTTCGCACAACAGCCCGTTTTCCTTGCCTGTCATTCTGAAAACAGCGCCGTCTTTGAGTTCTATTGCGCTTCCTTTTGGAACGAGCCTGCCCGACGGCGAAGTCATGCCCTCGGCTCCGTCGTTTACTAACAGCCACATTCCGTTGTGAAGCGCTATATATGCCCGCATCTGCGAGTCTGCTTTTTCGTCATTGTGAACGTTTGAAAAGATATGCCAGTCGAAAATCGGCATTCTGTCAAACACGGCAATTTCGCTTTTGTCGCGGTAAACGCCCTTTTTCCCGCGCATTTCGCTCTTGAAGTTCAAAAGAATTATCTTGCGGTTTACGCGCTTTTGACAAAACGGGCAGACAGGGTTGTCGCTGTCGCGGAGAATGAACCACTTTTTCTCGCAGTTCGGATTTGCGCAGGGAACAAGCTTATCCCATGCCCTCAATAATTCCCTTTCCCATTCCATAGCCGTAGGTCTTTCGGAGGGGTTATGAAGTCCGTCTACAAATGCCCTTAAAAACAGCCCCTCAAGTCCTTTTGACAGCGAGTTTATCGTAATATTAAGGTCGGGCGGACGGTTTGACGTATCGTTTGGGTTTTCAATAAACGTTGCCTTTGAACCCAGCGCCAGGAAATCATCTTCTTCCGCGCTTGCACTGCTGTAAATCTTAGGACCGATAAGCGGGTGACGGCAGAAAAGGTATTCGTATATCAGCACGGGCAAAGCGTGCAGGTCAGTCTGAACACACGGCAATGCCCTGTTTGGATTTCCGAAATCAAGAGCCATTGTCGATAAAACTTCCGGCGCAATATAACCTCTTGTCCCCACAACTTCCGGCGCGTACTTGTTAGGCACGACAAGGCTGTCAATGTCGATAACCACCGCCGAGCCTGTTTTAGGATCGATAAGAACGTTGTTGCACGAAAGGTCGGAATGTGCAAGCCCCGCCTGGTGCATTCGCCTTATTGAACGGCAAAGGCTTATCGCCGTGCCGAGCATTGTCCGAAAATCGCCTTTTTCCGCAGGGGAGAGGTATTTTCGGTTTCTTCCCGTAAACCAGTTGGATTTTTTGTCCTTGCCCTTTAAATTCAAGACAGTTGACGCGTCCGCGCCGAAAAAGAAGTTTTGCGGATAGGTAGGGCATACTATCCCGAATTCGGGGTATTTCACAATCCCTACGGGCCAGCAAAAACGCCTGCGGAAATATTCTGCGGTCTTTTCGGTGTTGCCGAGCGCGCCGCCGTCAGCTTCGGAAAGCGTGGGATTGTATATTCCCGTTATCGTCCGTATTCTGTCCTGCAAACGCGGGTTTCGCGCGTCATTCGGGTTGTTGAAAAACTGAACGGCAAATTTTCTGTCGGGAGTGAAAAACGTGTGTTTCATGCCTCCGCGTGGGGCGTTCATGTCGAAAACAAATTCAATCGACGCGCCGTTTTCAAGTACCGCTGAAACTATTTCTCCGCTTCGCATTTTACACGTCACCGCCGAAATTGATAACAACAAGCGTCCTGTCGTCAAAACTTGTGCGCTCGTTGTAGTTGTCGAGCCATACTCTCAGCCGTTCTTCGGGCGTATCGCCTATGCTTATCCCGAAAGCCTCAAGCGAGTGGCATTTCAGAGAGTTTCTTTTATCCCACAGCGCGTTTATTGCATTTGCCGAGCTGTCGGACAGCAGCTGCTTTGCGTATTGAAGTTCAACGCTCTGCTTGCTCGCCGAAACCGATTTGAACCTTATAGGCGCGGGGTCTTCGGGCTGTGAATATTCGCCTTTCATCGGCAGTATGCCGTTTAAGCACAAGTCCAGATACAGCCTTTGCATCATTGGCACAGCGGGAAAATAATCGTCCGCAACTCCGTCCGACATAAGCGCAATAATATCCGAAGTACCTCTGCTGACGCGCGTTTTCAGCGCAATAGCGTTTGCTTCGGTATTTTTTGCGGAAAGGAAATCCGTTTCGCTCGAAAATTTTCCGCTGTCGGCTTCTCCCATAAGCTTTACAGCGCGCTCCGCATTTTCATTTGTATCAATAGCGCAGATACAGCCGTCGCCTATCTGCACGCAGGCGATAAACCGTTCATTTTTCCCGTTTATGACAAGAGGAACGGTCACCGCCGTTAAAAACGTTGTTGAAAGGTCGGAAATCACAGGCTTTCTGCCGAGAACTTTCAGATATGCTTCGTCGTTTTCAAGCTTTGAAATTTCGGCATTCTGCGCGTTTAAAGCTTCTCTTGCCGACTGCTGAACAAGCGACGCTATTTTCTGACAGGCGTTCATAAACCCGCTGGAATTAAGCTCTGCGCAAAGTCCGTCCTTTATTTCGGGTTCATTTTGAAACAACTTAGAAAGTTCGCTTTTCAGAAAACTCACGGCGCTTTCTGCCGTCACCCTTGAACCTATCCTCGAAAGCGGCTTAGAGCCTGCGCCGTCGCATACTACGGCAACCGCGAAATCCTTTCCGAACGCTGTTTCAAAATAATCATCGCAGTTTGTGCCGTTGTGCTTGTGAGCCTTTCCGCGCACTCTTGCGCCGATTATTGTTCCAAACAGCATATCCGACCGCTTTTCGTGGTATTCGCTGTGCATTTCCGTGCCGTTGTCAACGATATCCATATATTGCCAGATGTTGGCGGTATGTTCCATAACCTCCATATCCGACAACCGTTCGGCTTGAACACCCGCTTTACCGCTTATGTCAGCCAAACTTTTCTCGCTTTTTTCCGCGATCTCCCGAATATCTTCATCATCTACAAGTATCGAAAGCTGACCTTCGGATTTTTCATTCGGCAGTTCTTCGGCAAAATCTTTGTCCATTGAAAATCCTCCGAAACGTTATGGTACGATAACAAACCCCTGAGGAGGCGGAGGAAGCTGTACAGCTTCTCCGGGCTTTGCGTCTATGCTCTTTGAGGAAACCTGGATAGAACTTGACACCCAGGCGAAGAATTGTGCCATATCCCCCGCTGTGAGGTTGTTCATCATGAGTACGTTATTTGTTATCTTCTTCAGAGAATTTGCGTTGGCATTTGCGCCCGCGCCGCAGGCGATAATATTTCCCGTTGAAACCTGCTTTATAGCGTCAATTCCCTCGTCAAGATTATCTGTCGGCGCGCCGTCTGTCATAAGGAATACCAGCGGTTTCCAGTCGCCCTTTTGTGAAGCGGTGGAAGTGCGCACCTCGTTTTTAATGCATTCCGCAAGCACTTTCAGCGCACCGCCCAGGGCAGTTGCGCCTCCCGCGCTTATTTGAGGCTCTTTGAACACCATAAGTTCCGTAAGCGGGCAAATCTGCCTTGCCGAGCTGTCAAACGTGATAATTGACAAATATGCTGTTTCAAGAGCCTGGGGATCGCCTTTAAGTTCTGACAAGAGCGTTTTTATTCCTTGTTTTACCGCTTCAATCGGCTCGCCCGCCATTGATCCGCTGCAATCGAGCAACAGATATACGGGTAACCGTCTTATATAATCCGACATTTTAAATCCTCCGTTAAACTGCATTGACGTGCCGAATATCCAAAAAAATACAGAATATCAGCATACATATACATTATAACTCAAAATAATTATCCTGTCAATAGTTTTGACAAATTTTTACCTTTTTACGCATAAGGAAAAAATGGGGTTGATTTTTTCACGGGAATGTGGTATAATAATCTAAATTTGTTTTTTAAAATTTTGGAAGTGATAAAAATGCAGAAAGGAAAAGAAAGTGTAAGCGAGTTGCTTTCACTTGTCAAAACAAGCGAGGGCAGGCGCGAACTTTTTCGTAGATACCGCGAGGTTATAAGCTACCTTTTTTTCGGTGTTTTAACAACGCTTGTGTCAATCATAAGCTATGCGGTATTCAGGGCGGTTTTTCCGAATGCCGAAAGCGTGCCCGTCTGGCTTTCGTGGATATTTACGCTTACAGAGCGGTTTGGCGTAGAAAGCAACACAATATTTCCGAACATACTTTCATGGATTTTGGCGAGTACTTTTGCGTTTATAACAAACAGGGTGTTTGTGTTTAAAAGCGAGAACAGAACGTTTTCAAAGGTGTTTCCGGAAGCATTGAAATTTTACGCGTCAAGGCTGTCAACGCTTCTGGTTGACGTACTGCTGATGTTCTTGCTTGTGGATTTGACGGGATTTCATGCGGGGTGGTATGAACTTCTGGCTAAGATATTCACGAATGTTGTAGTGATAGTTTTAAACTACATTTTCAGCAAGATTTTTGTGTTCAGAAAAAAGAAGCCGTAGTCAGTTGACAGTGTAAAGTGGACGCATTATCCGCCTTACGGCGGATAACGCTGTATACAGTTGCGGTATCCGCCTTACGGCGGATAGGATTTAAATTGTTTTGATATTACCAGAGCGTAAGCCTATCAAGGGTTACGCTCTGTTGTCAGTTGACAGTGTACAATGGACAGTATACAGTAATCGGTGCCGCTTCGCGGTTGATTAAGATTGTTTTGAACATATGAGAGCGTAAGCCTATCAATGGTCTACGCTCTTTCAGTTTTAATACAATCTAATATTATCCGCGTCAGCGGATACCTAAACTGTATACTTTACACTTTCCACTGTATACTGATATTCGCGGCATAATTTTTCCAAATTCGGGTAATAATAGAACTATCCAAAATTTTCAAGGGTAGGTGTTTTTATGGGAAATTCCGATACGCCCGCATTTTCAGCCGAAGCGGCAGGCGCTCTTGCAAGTGCTATAACAATTGCGGGGCAAATGGGGCATAAGTATGTGGGGAGCGAGCATTTGCTGTGCGCGCTGGCGAAAAATGCCGAATGCGCGGCGGGAGTTGCTCTTGCAAGAGAGGGAGTTCAGTTCAGAACGCTTGTAATGGAGTTAAAGGAGCGCGCGGGCTTTTCGCAGGCGGGAACGTTATGTGAAAAGGACTTTTCGCCAAGGCTTAAAAAACTGCTTGTTTTTGCAAGATGCGCCGCAACTTCAAGAGGCGACGGTTTTGTAGGCACAGAGCATATTTTGATAGCAATGCTTTCCGACCGCGACTGCGCGGCATATTCAATGCTGTCCGGTCAGGGCGTCAGGATAAACGCGGAGATGAACGCCAAAAAGTACGAGCCGCCTTGCTTTGACCAACAGGAAAGCAAAACCAGAAAATCCGACCGCAGAAACGATTTTCCCGCCCTTTCAAAATACGGCACGGAACTTACTGCTTTAGCAAAGGACGGAAAACTTGATCCCGTTGTGGAGCGCGACGCGGAAATAGAAAGGCTTGTTCAGATTCTGCTAAGGCGCAGTAAAAACAATCCTTGCCTTATAGGCGAGGCGGGAGTGGGGAAAACCGCCGTTGTAGAGGGATTTGCGCAGAGAATAGCGTCGGGGTGCGTTCCCGATGAACTTTTAGAAAAGCGGGTGTTTTCGGTTGACCTTGCGTCATGCCTTTCGGGTGCAAAATACCGCGGCGATTTTGAGGAGCGGCTTAAAAGCGTGCTTGACGAAGCGTCATCAAATGCAAATGTTATCCTGTTTATTGACGAGATACACATGATAGTCGGCACGGGCGCGGCAGAGGGCGCAATTGACGCGGCGAGCATATTAAAACCGCACCTTGCGCGCGGGAAAATAACGCTTATAGGCGCAACCACAACAGATGAATACCGCCGTTTTATCGAAAAGGACAGCGCGCTTGAACGCCGTTTTCAGCCCGTTTGCGTAGAACAGCCGAACGAACGTCAGACCATACGCATATTAAACGGTTTAAGACCGCGTCTTGAAGAACATCACCGCGCTATCATAACCGACAAAGCTGTCGAAGCGGCGGTAAGGCTTTCGGAGCGGTTTATAAATGACAGAAAACTTCCCGATAAGGCAATAGACCTGCTTGACGAGGCGGCGGCTTCGGCAAGAACGCGCCGTCCCGCGGAAAAACCTACGCTTTTCCGCGCAGTTAAAGAGCAGATACGCCGTGAAAGGGTTGTTGTTGACGAAAGCGACGTTGCGAGAGCGGCGGCGGTCATCACGGGAATACCTGCCGAAAAGCTTAACGAGGACGAGAGCGAAAAGCTGTGCAATCTTGAAAATATGCTGTCAGAAAGGGTGATAGGTCAGGAGAGGGCGGTATCTCTTGCAGCAAAAGCCATACGCCGCGGGCGCGCGGGGCTTTGCGATCCGAACAGACCTATAGGCTCGTTTTTCTTCCTCGGTCAGACGGGAGTAGGCAAAACCGAACTTTGCAAGGCGTCGGCGGA
>CANQOJ010000107.1 GCA_947625455.1 uncultured Clostridia bacterium
GGAGATGCGCCCAAACCTTTTCCTACGGGAGTTGCCGCCTTAAGTGCCGCAGCGTCAAACTGCGGGTGCAGGAGAGTGTCGAGGTTTCTGGGATCTATCATTGCGACAGCCTTTTTCTCGTCTATCATGCCCTCGTCAACAAGGTCGCAGGCGATTTTGAGCGCAGCCTGTGCTGTTCTCTTGCCGTTTCTGCACTGGAGCATATAGAGTTTTCCGTTCTCAACAGTGAACTCCATATCCTGCATATCTCTGTAATGATCTTCAAGAATACCGCAAACTCTTACAAAGTCATTATAAGCTTCGGGGAATTTATCAGCCATCTGCGCGATAGGCATAGGAGTACGAACGCCCGCAACAACGTCCTCACCCTGTGCGTTGAACAAGAACTCGCCCATAAGCTTCTTTTCGCCCGTAGCGGGATCGCGCGTAAATGCAACACCCGTGCCGGAGTTGTCGTTAAGGTTTCCGAATACCATCGGCATAACGTTTACTGCCGTACCCCAGCTGTACGGAATATCGTTGTCGCGGCGGTATACGTTTGCTCTGGGGTTGTCCCATGAACGGAAAACAGCTTCAATCGCGAGTTTAAGCTGTTCAACAGGATCGGACGGGAAGTCCTTTCCGAGCTGTTTTTTGTACTCAGCCTTGAACTGCATAGCAAGTTCCTTAAGGTCAGCGGCGGTAAGGTCAACGTCGAACTTAACACCTTTCTTAGCCTTCATTTCGTCGATAAGCTGTTCAAAATACTTCTTTCCGACTTCCATAACAACGTCGGAGAACATCTGGATAAATCTTCTGTAGCTGTCGTAAACAAATCTTTCAAACTTAGGATCGGGATTTCCCGCGATCATAGCGTTTACGACCTCGTCGTTAAGACCAAGGTTTAAGATAGTGTCCATCATACCGGGCATAGATGCTCTTGCGCCCGAACGAACGGAAACCAACAGCGGATTTTTAAGGTCGCCGAACTTTTTGCCGTTTTCCTTTTCCATCCAGGCAACGCCATCCATTGCCTGCGCCATAATTTCATCATTGATTTTTCTGCCGTCCTCGTAATACTGAGTACAAGCCTCTGTGGTGATAGTGAAACCCTGCGGAACAGGCAGACCTATCTCGGTCATTTCGGCAAGATTTGCGCCCTTGCCTCCAAGCAGGTTGCGCATTGTCATATTACCCTCTTTAAAGGTATAGACCCATTTTTTAGCCATTGGAATATTCCTCCTGATTTGAAATTTAGAACTAAGACGCGGGTAAAACACGCCGCTCTTAAACTCTATCAGATATTATAACATAAATGTGCCAAAATTTCTATATAATTTTTAAATTTTTTTGGAAAAATCGGCAGTTTTTTCTTTGTAACTTGCATTTTAATTCATAAACCGAGCAAAAACTTTTTTGCTTTGTTCAAATTTATGTCATATAGAAAGTTTTTTCACATGAATAATCCGCTCTTAAATGTCAAAAATAATCCTGCGGCAAAACCGCGAGTTTACTTTCAAAGGAGAATGAATATGGGAACAGAATATGCAAACAAGCACATCGGCTGTACTATCCACAACTGCGAAAACCACTGCTGCTGCGGAGATTACTGCTCGCTCGACAAAATCGAAGTAGGCACTCACGAGGCAAACCCCACTGTTGTTCAGTGTACCGATTGCCTTTCGTTTAAGGCTAAGCCCGGAGTATAAGACCAGAGGCTAGAGATCAAGAGGCTGTAAGCCGGAATAACGCCCCCGTGTTTTTTAGCGCGGGGGCAAAGCTGTATAAAAGAATTAACGTTGTTTTGTATTAAATGTTGTTTTCTATTATGAGCAAAAGAACCCCACCTTCACCAGCCGTAATAGAAAGTTTTTGAAAAGGGTTCAAGGGGAAAACCTACTAGAAGCTAGAAAATAAGAAGTTAGAGGCTAGAGTTTGATACAAAACAAGATTATATCTTCAAATCATGTTTTGACTTCAACTCTAGCTTCTAGCTTCTTAACCTCTAGTTTCTAGTAGGGGTTTTCCCCTTGCTAAATCTACTGTTTGGCGTACCTTGTTGGTCTAAAGATTAAAGAAGCTTTTTGTAAAGTTCGGAGATTTCCTCAACCGATGTATCGCGGGGATTTCCGGGACGGCATGCGTCTGCATATGCCGATTCGGACAGGAACTGAACATCTTCGGGCTTTACAATATCCTTGAGGTTTTCGGGAATTCCAACGTCCTTAGCAAGCTGCTTAACCGCGTCAATCGCAGCTTTTCTGTATTCCTCCTGCGACATTTCATCAACGCCCTTAACGCCCATTGCACGGGCAATTTCGCGGTACTTCTCGCCTGTTTCGGGAGCGTTATACTCCATAACTGTCGGCAGAATGATAGCGTTTGCAATTCCGTGAGGAGTGTCGTAGAGTGCGCCGAGAGGGTGAGCCATTGAGTGAACTATGCCAAGTCCGACATTTGAAAAGCCCATTCCCGCAACATACTGTCCTAATGCCATACCCTCGCGTCCGTCGGGCGTATTATCAACAGCACCGCGCAAATTCTTGGAGATTATCTCGATTGCCTTAAGGTGGAACATATCCGACAGCTCCCACGCGCCCTTTGTGATATAACCCTCAATAGCGTGCGTCAGAGCGTCCATGCCGGTAGCGGCTGTAAGGCTCTTAGGCATTGTCGACATCATATCGGGATCAACCACTGCGACAACAGGAATATCGTGAACGTCAACGCAAACCATCTTGCGGTTCTTTTCAACGTCCGTTATGACATAGTTAATCGTAACCTCAGCAGCCGTACCTGCCGTTGTGGGAACAGCGATAATGGGAACTGCGGGTTTCTTTGTGGGAGCAACTCCCTCCAGGCTTCTTACATCAGCAAACTCCGGATTGTTTATAATAATTCCTATAGCCTTTGCGGTATCGATTGACGAACCGCCGCCGACAGCTATTATATAATCAGCGCCGCTTTTCTTGAACGCCTCAACTCCGCTCTGAACGTTTTCAATGGTCGGATTAGGCTTTATGTTGCTGTACAGTTCATAAGCAAGTCCTGCGCCGTCAAGAACGTCGGTCACCTTTTTGGTAACGCCGAACTTTATAAGGTCGGGATCGGAACAAAGCAGCGCCTTTTTAAATCCTCTTGCCTTGGCTTCGTCGGCAACTGCCGCAAGCGCTCCTTTTCCGTGATAAGAGGTTTCGTTGAGTACAAATCTGTTCATTGGTTTACATTTCCTTTCTGATAATGAATTTCAATTTCAATTTGTGACAATGCAATAAAAGTTTTTACTGCACTGCCCCCCACATAGTATATTATACACTAATTTCCAAATTTTTTCAAGTGCTTTCTTGGTGAAAATTTTATGTCAAGCAAAGAATTTCAGACAAAAAAATCGTGCAAATTGCACAAATAAAAAATTCCCGCCATTTATTGACAGAAGTCATTCAATGTGTTATAATATTTAAAAGTATATAGATTTATAAAGCGGGGTGATTTTATGGCATTATCTCCGATTTCGGGAACATCAATCGGCGCGGTTCCTCAAAAAACGACGTCTGAAAATCTCGAAAATATGATTTCAAAGCTTGAAAAACAGCGCGAAGAAGTCAGACGGCAGGCTGATTCCGACAACAGGAACAAGATGATGAACGCGCTTGAAAACAGGCTTAACAATCTTGAAAACCGCCTCTCAAAGCTTAAACAGCGTGAGGAAGAACAGGACGGCGAATGTCAGACCTGCAAAAACCGCAAGTATCAGGACGGTTCTGACGATCCGGGAGTTTCGTTCAAAAACGCCACGACAATTTCAAAAGGCGCGGCGGAGGCTGCTGTAAGAGGTCACGAACACGAACATGTTGTGCGCGAACAGGCAAAAGCCGAGATGACGGGGCGCGAGGTTGTTTCGCAGAACGTAAGAATAAAATACGGCATCTGCCCGGAATGCGGCGACAGCTACTGTGCGGGCGGAGTTACGACTACTGTTACACGGGCGAAAAGCGAACCTCCTGTTGAAACGGACAACGGTGATGAAAGCAAGGGTGTTTCGGCTAAGAAAGAGCTTGAAAACCGTTTTGCCGTGGGAATGTATGACGAACAGGAAGAATACGGGAAGTTGCTTAATGTTGTGGCTTAAATAGAGATTGTAAAAAAACCTCCGTGCTGAATGGCGCGGAGGTTTCGCATTGACAGAAGAATTGCGTTCAATTAAGAACAACGTTCGGCGTTTGCGGGGACTTTCCCACCGCACCGCCACCATGGCGAACGTTAATATTGTTTTTCTATTAGGTGTCAAAGAACCCCACCCTCACCAGCCGTTATAAAAAGTTTTGAAAAGGGGTTCAAGGGGGAAAACTTTTTCAAAAGTTTTCCCCCTTGCGTACTTTGTTCCTTGCGGTTTATTTATACAGTTTATCGTAATTCACAAGTTCGTTTATAAGTTCGGGAACTTTTGTCGGCGCGTCCTCGTCGCTGAACTGGCACGTTCCTACCGCCATATGTCCGCCGCCGCCGTATTTCAGCATCAGCCTGCCGACATTGACATGTGATGTTCTCGTGAGAATTGAATATCCCACAGCGCATGAACAGCCTTTCCCGCCTTTGCCGTCAACTATCCAGCAGCTTATGTTCTGTTCGGGATAAAGCGAGTAAATAAGGAAACGGTTGCCCGTATAGATCGGATTTACCCCGCGCAAATCACTTATTATAACGTCGCCCTCGGTTCTCGTGTGCGCGTAAACCATTTCCTTGAACAGCTCGGTCTGCTCGTTGTACAGCTTTATTCTCTCCTGAATATCGGGCAGTTCAAGAATTTCTTTCGTGCTCATATATGCACAGCATTTCAAAAGCTTCTCCATAAGCTGATAGTTGCTTATCGTAAAGTTTCTGAAACGTCCCAGACCTGTTCTAGGATCCATAAGAAATCCTATAAGTATCCAGCCCTGTGGATTTAATATTTCATCTCTCGTGAGATTACCGCTGTCCACCTTGTCTACCGCTTCCATAAGGTCATCAAAATTCGGAAAACGCTCTTTCCCGCCGTAATACTCGTAGATAATGCGCGCACAGCTTGGCGTAATACGGCTTTCGCCCTTATACTTACCCTTATATCTGATACGTTCTTCCTCGCTTGAATGATGGTCAAACCACAACCCGCACCCCTCTACGAAAGGAACGTTTGCCAGGCAATCGTTTTCCGTCACAGGCACAAGACCGTCCTGCAAATCCTTTGGGTGAGCAAAAGTCCAGCTGTCAACAACGCCCGCGCTGAGCAGCAGCGCGCCGCACGCAAGTCCGTCGAAATCTGAACGCGTAATCAATCTCATAGCCATGGAACTAACCTCTTTCTATATGTAAATTCTCTTATCAACACGTCAGCTGCCGAACGCGCAAAAGCGTCAGCACACCCTTATAGACATTATAGCACGTTTATAATTGAAAATCAACACCTTTTTGAAATTTTTGTATATTTTTTACTTTGTGTGTTTTCCGATAATGATTTTGCGCAGTTTGACGCGTCCGGCTGCAATCAGCCTGTCGTCCGCGGTTTTAAACAGTTCGTTCAGCAGTTTTGCGGTAACTGTCCTTTCGTTATCGGTAAACTTGCCGCTGCCGAATGCTGTTTTCATAAGCGTTTCGATATGCTCCGAGAACTTTGTTTTAAGCTTTCCGTCAACCCTCAGGAAGAACGCTTCGGGCTGTTCTCCGACATTCTGTTCAAATTTGCACAGCTTCAGTACAGCAATAATCTTCGCGTAAACTTCTTCGCAGTCCCCTGCTTCATTAAGCGCATTTTTAGCCGCTCTGTCAAGTTCTTTCAGCTTGAATACTATTATAAGTATAACCGCTCCCGTCAGAATTACCGCCAAAGCCGTAAAGACAAACGGCAGAATATCCGCGTTTCCTTCATCATCAACGCCTATTGATGTGTTATCGCTGTCGGATAAATCATCGCTGATTTCTTCATCTTCGCTTTCTTCGTCGTCAATATCCGATATATCAAAACTTCTGTCGCTGTCCTCACTGTCGGCTGACATTTCGCTGTCAACCGAAATCTCGCTGTCAGATGAAGCCGAATCTTCTGATGAACTTTCGTTTTCATAGTCAATCGAGGTTGTTGCAGCCGAACTTGTCGGATCGAATGTTACCCAGCCGATTTTCTCAAAATAAACCTCGCACCATGCGTGAAAGTTCTTTGATTTCAGTACAACGGGTGAATTGTTTCCCGTATGCGGCGCCATAAAACCCGTGCAGTATCTCGCGGGTACGCCCATTGTCCTCAGCATCAGCGTCATTGCGCTTGCATACAGCGCGCAGTGTCCGCTTTTCGTTTCCGTAAGAAATGTCATAACGGGGTTTTCACTGCCGTTGTCCGTATCAAGCGAATAAGTGTAACGGTTTTTCAGAAAGTCCGTTATCTTTATGCAGTTCTTGTATATTTCGGGATTATAGGTACTGTCGGTATACAGTTCGTTGCTGATTAAAAAGTCTTTGAGAAAACCTCGCATATTTTCGGGGACGTTAAGATATGTTTTTCTGACATAATCAACATACTCCGGGTATTTAACCTCATACTTTCTCTTAAAATCGCTGTACAGCGTGTTAAAATCAAAGTCGTCCTCATTGACAATGCTGTTGAGCATATTCATAATGATTTGTTTTTGAGCAAATCCCGCGCCCGTATAATCAAGCGACGGTTCATACGCTTCACATATAAGTTCGTCAATTCTCTCGCCGTTAAACCTTAAGACATAGTCGCCGTAATGCTCAAAACTGCTGTAATAATATGTCTGAAATTCGGACATATATGCGGGCAGAAAAGCAACGTCGCTGTCCGCAAGATAATCAACTATCACCTTTGTCTTGTCAGCTGTATAATCATTTGTATCTATACCGTAACTTTCCATTTGCTCTGCAATTTCGGGGAAATCTTCTTTTCCCCGGTACTCAAAATGCCAAAGCGTTGCTATTTCATTCGGGAAATACTTTACGTTTTCCTCTGCGTCAACAGGCGAAGTCCAGTTTTCGCCGTCAAAATCAACGCCTATATCCCCTCTTAGATACGCCCTTTCTCCCGTATTTATAACGCTTAATATTTCATCATCGCCTTTTTCGGGAGTATTTACGGAAAGTGAAAAACTGCCGCCGGCGAAAATATCGTCGTCAGAATCGCTGTCGTCATTACTGTCTTTAACACTTGCAAATTGCTTTCCGATATCGTTGAAAAAATCATAAACGGGAGTGTAGTCAATTCCCGACTTGTCGTTCATAATCGCCGCGCCGATAAATCCCGCAAGCGTAAATACAGCCGCGGCGCACATTGACGCGGAAAAGTATTTTGAATAATGCACAACGCCAAGCCTTGCCCGCTTCATAACGGGAACTTTCGCTATCTGCTTTCCAAACAGCTTTTCTTCCTGCAAAAGAGTACCGCGGCAGCCTGAGTATATCCCGCCTCTTGTTATAACGCCGCTTGAAAATGCTTTCGCCATTGCAAAACCGCCCAAAAGCAAAGCCGCCGTCGGAATTACCCACAATACAAACGACAGTTTCCTTGCGGCAAGCATGGGTACAAACAATATTATAAATGTAATCAGCGGCGGTATGCCCGACGGCTTTTTGAACATTGACGCCGCGCATATTATAGCCATAAGAGAGGCTATGAGCATCAGGATAAGTGAAATTGTGCCTGCGGGAACATTGCCGTCATGATACAGATATCTTGTAAGCGAGAACACAGGACCGTCAAG
>CANQOJ010000108.1 GCA_947625455.1 uncultured Clostridia bacterium
AGGTTTACGCTCAACTTCTAGAGACTAGAGATTAAGAAGCTAGAGGCTAGAGTTTGGACTAAAACAAGATTTGAAAGGAAAACTTGTTTTGACTTCAACTCTAGCCTCTAGCCTCTTTAATTCTAGCCTCTAGTAGGGGTTCAAGGGGGAAAACTTTTTTCAAAAAGTTTTCCCCTTGCTAAAACCACCTTGCTAAATCAACCTAGTTTTTCAAAACCCAGTCCCAAAACTTCGTCGGCGTTAGTTGTGATGACGAAAGCTGAGGGATCGATATCTCTGACGATGCGTTTTATTTTGGTGTAGGAGTTTCTGCGGACGGCGGTCATAAGCACCTGCGTTTCTTTGCGAGAAAATGCGCCCTCGCCTTTTAAGATGGTGAGTCCGTGGTCGGCGGAGATGATTTGCTTTGAAATCTCCTCGTTTTTCTTGGAGAAAATCAACATCAGCCTACTTTCACGTCCGCCGTAGATTATGCGGTCAATGACTGTTGACTGAACCAAGATAGCGATTATTGCAAGAAGCACGCTGTTGACATCTGAAAACACCAGAAATCCCGCCGCCACAACCGCAATATCCAGCGCCGCCTGTATAGCTCCAAGCCTGTACTGCGGGAAATATTTGCCGATTATCTTTGTCAGAATATCAGAGCCGCCCGATGTGCCCTCGCTTTGGTATGTTAAACCAAGACCAACGCCCATTGCCGCGCCGCCGTAAATTGCCGAGATAATGCCGTTTTCGCTGTATGCAGGCAGATAAACCTCCGCAATATCCGTAAACACCGTTATAAGCGCCACGGAAAACAGCGTTTTCAGCATGACCGCGCGTTCCAGAAAGATAAATCCCAGAACCAGCAAGGGAACATTGATAATCAGTATCAGCGTTCCTACTCCTATATCCAGAAAGTTTGACAGGATAACAGCCGCGCCCGTAGCACCGCCGGGGGCAATGTTGTTGCTGGATATAAAAAAATGAACTCCTGCCGAAAAAACGATTGCGGCAGCGGTTATTTTCAGAAGTTCAAAAATTGTTCTCTTGTTCATAAAAATACCTCGGCTGATTATTTTATGTAAACAATCAGCCGAGGTTTTATGTTCAGGCTGTCGAGACAGCCTGATATGTTATTCATCTATGGGGAGTGCCGCGCATATCGCATTGAAAAGTTCGTTTATTCTGGAATAGTTTTCGCAAAGCGCAAGATAGCCGAACAGCGTTTCAAGCGCGGTTGCTCTGCGGTATTCGGCAGGATTTGAGCTTTTTGGAACGGATATTCCTCCCGCATTTCTCCCCCTGCGCAGAATATCCGCTTCCTTTTCAGTCAGCATAGGTTCTATGACGTCAATCGCCGCGCTTTGATATGACGCTCTCACGCGGCTTACGGCAAGTTCATGAAGTCTGCCCGCGTTTGTGTTGTGAGCGGAAACTATCAGCTTTCTCACAAGCACCTCGTAAATGCTGTCGCCGTAAAATGCCAGCACATTCGGCGAATACGCCGACACCTCTTTTTCAGTCAAAACTTCGCCTCCTATGCCTCAAAGATATAGTACACAAAGCTGTATTCCTCGCTGTGAAGTTCAAACATGGCTATCTCTTTGTTAAGTTCGGCAATTCCCGAAGCTTCTTCGTCCTCCGACGCCGATTCAAGCTTATGCATTGCGTCCTTTATAGGCTCGTAAAGTCCTACAGTCCAGTCGGTTTTCGGCGCAATATAAAAATCGCGTATCTTAAGTCCTTTCTCCTTTGCCTCTCTCAAAACCCTGTCAAGTTCTTCGGGCTCTCCATACCTGCGTTCAACATAACACCTTGTATCAAGAGACGGCTCGATTAGATAGCACAGCGTTCTGAACACCGCCGTACCGCCGGTTTTTAGTATATTCTTCAGTTCTTCAAGCCGCCTCGGCACGCCGTCAGGCTCTGTAAGTCCGTTATACCACAAAAACTCCCACCCGCCTTTAATTGCGGGCAGTTCAAACGGCATTACCTGCTTTGCGCTCAGTCCTCTTTCAATCGCCCTGTCAACTCTTATCTGCTCTGCGTATCCCGCTGTTATCTTTATGCCGAGCGCATTCTCGATTACTTTCGGAGTGTCCGTGTCGTCTCCCACAAACAGCGCGGTATTTGCCTTAACATTCCCGCACAGCTTCATAACCTCCTCGGCGGTCTTTTTGCTTCCCGCTGTCGGGCGTTCAAGCTGTGCTGTCAAATTGCTGATAAAACTCATTTTTTCATTCCTCCCGAATCCCGCTCGGATAGGATTTTCAAAGCGCGTTCATATATGAACATACTTTGAATTTAACGTCCTGCTACCGCAAGTCCTTATCTTATATAATTGAACTCAAAATCGTAGATTGAAACGACATCGTCTTCCTGTATTCCCTGCCGTTCAAGTTCGTCTATTATTCCGCTTGAACGCAAAACGCGCTGAAAATACTGCAAGCTTTCATAATCTTCCATATTGCAGACCTGCAAAATCGGCGCAAGAAACTCTGCGTTTACGATATAAACTCCGTCAATCTTCTCGACCGTAAACGAATGTTTTTCGCCTGCAATTTGTTCAAGTTCTTTGAGTGAAAGCTGTTCGGGTTCATATATTTTCACGGGCGGGAGTTTGTCGAGCGCCCCTGTTATGTCCTCTAAAAGCTCCTCAACGCCTTGTGTGGTGGCGGCTGAAATCTTGTGAGCCTTCAAGCCTTTTTCCTGAAGAAATTGCTCAAACTCGGCAATCTGCTCTTCGGTTGCCGCGTCGCACTTGTTCATAGCGATTATCTGCGGCAATTTTGCAAGTTCTTCCGAGAAATTCGCAAGCTCGGTGTTTATCTTCCCGTAATCATCACACGGGTTTCTGCCGTCCGCACCCGAAACGTCAACAACATGAACAATAAGCCTGCACCTTTCAACATGCCGCAAAAACTCGTGCCCCAGCCCAACGCCCTCGCTTGCGCCCTCGATAAGTCCGGGAATGTCCGCCATGACAAACGATTTTTCTCCGCGCTTTACAACTCCCAGCACGGGAGTGAGCGTGGTGAACTGATAATTCGCGATTTTCGGCTTTGCCGCGCTTACAACGCTTATCAGCGTTGATTTCCCGACATTCGGAAATCCCACAAGCCCTACGTCAGCCAAAAGTTTCAGTTCAAGAATAACGCTAAGTTGTTCTCCGGGAAAGCCCGGCTTTGCAAAACGCGGTATCTGCCTTGTCGGAGTTGCGAAGTGAGTGTTTCCCCAGCCGCCTTGCCGCCTTTTGCGACAACAACAGGCTCATCACCCGAAATGTCCGCAATTACTCTGCCCGTCTTAGCGTCCTTTACAAGCGTACCTCTCGGCACTTTAATCACTGTCGGCTCCATAGACTTTCCCGAACAGCGTTTTGCACCGCCCGCTTCTCCGTCGGGAGCAACATATTTTCTCTTATAGCGGAAATCAATCAGCGTCGAAAGGCTGTCGTCAGCGACAAACACAATATCCGAACCTTTTCCGCCGTCGCCGCCGTCAGGTCCGCCCGCCGCAACGTATTTCTCTCTATGAAACGACACCGCGCCATTCCCGCCGTTTCCCGCTTTAAGCTGTATCTCGACCTTATCGACAAACATAATTCCCACCGCTCTCCTTTATGTTGTATTTGAGAAAATAAGCCGGAGCTTACGTCCGGCTTAACTGTTGTGAATTACTCAGCTTCACTGTATACGCTGACTTGTTTTCTGTCGCGTCCTACGCGCTCAAACTTAACCTTTCCGTCAACAAGCGCGAACAGGGTATCGTCAGAACCCTTTCCAACGTTGTTTCCGGGGTGGATATGTGTTCCGCGCTGTCTTACGAGAATGTTTCCCGCGAGAACGAACTGTCCGTCCGCGCGCTTAACGCCGAGGCGCTTGGACTCGGAATCGCGTCCGTTCTTTGTAGAACCCATACCTTTTTTATGAGCGAAATACTGTAATCCTATCTTAATCATAAGTAAACCTCCTAAACTATTCTTAGCCTTAAGTTGTTTTTGTAATCCTCTGAGAGCATTTCAAGGTGTTCATAAAAAGCCGAGATAAGCTTTTGCGCCGAGCTGTCGGGTTTAGTCAGCTTAAGCGTTATCCTGTTTTCCTCGACTTTTACCTCTGCTTCAGCGCCGAAATTTTCGGTTATCGCGTTGCACACAAGCATTGTGCAAGAACTCACCGCCGCGCATACAATATCGTTTCCCCTGTATTCGCTCACGGCAGTTCCAAATCCCGCGTGACCGCTTATTTCAAACCCCGAAAACGCCTTTATGCCGTCAAACTCTCCAAGCCTGAACACGCAATCAAGCATTTATCGCTTCAATTCTTACCTGGCTGTACGGCTGTCTGTGACCTTGTTTTCTCTTAACGTGCTTTTTAGGCTTGTAGGTGAAAACGGTAATTTTCTTAGCCTTTCCGTTTTTGAGGAGAGTGGCTTTAACTGTCGCGCCGTTTACATACGGATTTCCGACCTTTGTTTCGCCCTCGCCGCCGACCATAACCACTTTGTCGAAAGTTATTTCGCCCTCTGCGTCAAGCTTCTCGATAAAAACAACGTCGCCTGTCTTTACCTGATACTGCTTTCCGCCTGTTTCAATTACTGCGTACATATTTTTATACCTCTTTTCAGAACTCGCTGTGCCGAGGCGGCGTTTCATTTAACGCACTTTCCCTAGCCTCACACAAGCGGCTTATTTATTATAACACAACGTTTTCCGTTTGTCAAGCGGTTTTCGGCTTACATTTCATATTTTTTCATTTTAATATAGAAAATATGTACACAGCTTGTATAAAAAGTAAAAATTCAGACTGTATAGAAAGCCCCAGATACGAGGAAGCGGTGTAGCGGCTAGGCTTTGTGCCTGCCCGCATTATCCGCCTGCGGCGGAAAACGCTGCACCGCTGACAAAGTAGATGGGGCTTTATATACAGTCTGATAAATAATGCACAAGTGTTGTGAAATTGACGAAGAATTTGCTTTGGTTTTGTAAGAATTGTCAAACTTTGTTTAAATTCACAAAAAACTATTGACATTTCGGCATGTGCGTTGTATAATGTTATTAAAGCAAAGGCAAGAATTGTTTTCCTGTCGTTTGTTTGTTTAGTTGTCTCCTTTCTTTTGTTCTACACATAATTATAATTTGATTTTGAGCCTTTGTTTTTAGGCTCTCTTTTTTTGTCAATTACCAACGAAAGGTAGTATATTATAAAATATGAGTGAAAGCGTTTTTTACCGTTATGCGCCGTTTATACAGGACTATATATACCGCAACAAATGGGAAGAACTCCGCGAAATTCAGGTTGCCGCGGCGGAGCAGATTTTTGACGGCGACGACAATCTGCTTTTAACTTCGGGCACGGCAAGCGGAAAGACAGAAGCGGCATTTTTGCCGGTGCTTACGCATTTATGGGAAAACCCGTCAAAAAGCGTAGGAGTTTTGTATGTTTCACCGCTGAAAGCGCTTATAAACGACCAGTTTGAAAGGCTTGAAGAACTTCTCGAAGAAGCGGACATTCCCGTTACCAAATGGCATGGGGACGCGTCGCCCTCGGCGAAAAAACGGCTTGTGAAAAATCCGAGGGGCGTTATGCAGACAACTCCCGAAAGCCTTGAAAGTATGCTTATCCACAACAGCGCAAATGTTTACAAACTGTTCTGCGACCTCAGATTTGTGATAATTGACGAGGTTCATTACTTTATGGACAACGACAGAGGGCTTCAGCTTATCTCCGTGCTTGAACGAATTCAGCGCATTATCGGATTTTCTCCGAGAAGAATAGGTTTGTCAGCAACGCTGGGCGACTGTACGAATGCTGAGAAATGGCTTTGTATGGGCACAGAGCGCAATTGCGTTACGCCTAAATGCAGTGAGAAAGGGAGAAAAGTAAGGCTTTCGGTAAGATTTTTCCCTATTGCCGAGAAAATCCCCAACTCCGACAGCAAAACTTTGCTTGAAAAATACTATGAGTATCTCTACGAAAGCACTCACGGAAAACGCTGTATATTGTTCTCAAACAGCAAAGGAGAGGTTGAGGAAAATATTGCGCACCTTTGCAGGCTGTCGGAAAAAAATCACGGCAACGACTGCTACCTCGTTCATCATGCAAACATCTCCCCCGCCCTGCGCGAATACGCCGAAAAGCGCATGAAAAGCGGAGAACTTCCCGTATGCACGGGCGCTACGGTAACGCTTGAACTTGGGGTTGACTTAGGGCATCTGGAGAGGATAGTGCAGACAGGCTGTCCGCTTACAGTATCGGGGCTTGTTCAGCGTCTGGGGCGCACGGGCAGAAGAAACGGCGAAGCGGAAATGCGCTTTGCGTTCAGGCATGACATGAGTTTACCGCCGAATGATTTCTATAAGGAGATAAACTGGGATTTCGTCATGTGCTGCGCGGAAATTCTGCTGTATACGCGCGAAAAGTGGGTTGAACCTATGTATCTGCCTAAACTGCCGTACAGTCTGCTGTTTCATCAGACTATGTCGATAATGACCGCAAACGGTTCGCTTATGCCTAAAGATTTGGCAAGGCAGATACTCTCACTCTCGGTATTCTCGAATGTGACAAAAGATGACTATCTGCTGTTTTTACGTCATTTGCTCGAAAACGGCGTGCTTGAACGCGGAGAGGACGGCGCGCTGCTTGTGGGAGAAAAGGGCGAGGGGATTGTCGGAAATTATGATTTTCTGGCGGTATTTTCCGTGCCTGTTGAATACAGCGTGAGAAACAACTCCGAAGAAATCGGAACTGTCCAGACGCCGTTTCCCGTAGGAAATCAATTCGCGCTTGCGGGGCAGGCGTGGGAAGTAACCGAGCTTGACAAAAAGGCGCTGATAATCTACGTCAAGCATATCAAGGGCATTTCAAAGAATATGTGGACGGACGTTGGGAATGAATATGTTCACACAAAGGTGATGAAGAAAATTCTCGAAGTGATAAGAAGCGACGAACAATATGGTTTTCTTGACGAAAGCGCAAAGAAGCGGCTTTCGGACATACGCGCGCTTTGCAGGAATGCGGCGGGAGGTGAAATCATACCGCAGTCGGCGCTTTCGGGCGGTATTTTAAGCGAGGGCGAGAGAATAGTATTAGCGCTGTCGCAGACGGTATTCGCGGTGTTTCCGTTTTTGGGTACAAGAGGCACGGCGGCGCTTGTTTTCGCTTTAAGGGAGAGGGGATTTGAAGCAGAGGTGTGGCTGTCGAGGAGTATTCCCGTATGCATTGAGGTGCATACGGACAGAGGAAAAGGCGCGCTGATTTCAGCGCTTAATGCGATTAAGGCAAACGGCGCGGATAAATACAACTTTGCCATTCCCGACAACTGCGAGATATGCGGGAAGTTTAATGACTACATTCCCCGTGAACTCTTGAAGAAGCAGTATGTAGAGGACTATATAGACTGCGATGAACTGAAACATATTGAATAAGCCAAGAGGGGGTTACTTGACAAAATATAACAGGCGTTATATAACGGGTATTATATTTTGTCGGGCAGAGAATGTTTCCATAAAATGTCAGCTTCAAGAACGGCTTTGTTAAGCCATTCTTGGGGGGAGTGCAAAAAGTGCAAAAAATATGTAAAGTATTTCAGGTTTTTTATTTCTAAAAAAGTTTACATAAATTTTGCACTTTTTGCACTTTTTTCGTTTTTGGCTTTGTTAAGCCATTCTTGGGGGGAGTGCAAAAAGTGCAAAAAATATGTAAAGTATTTCAGGTTTTTTATTTCTA
>CANQOJ010000109.1 GCA_947625455.1 uncultured Clostridia bacterium
CTGTCGAAAAGCACCCCGAAGCCAAGTATTTTGCAGAGATAACCGAGCTTTTCTATGACATAATTTCAGACCGCAAAAATTCCGTTGAAACAAACGTTATTCTCGGCGCGCTTTCGGCAAAGGCTCTTACAAAATGCGTTGAAAACAAGGACTATGACAATATCCCCGAATCCATACGCCAAATACGAAAACAGCTCCACAGCGGTGCCGAACTCAAATCTATCGAGAACATAAAGCCGAATTACAGCTTAAAGGTTTCGACAGTCGGGAAGTTTCTTTCATTCTTTGTTCAGAGGGATTTGTTAAGTTTTGTTTCCGATGAGAACGGGAATGTTAGCATTGAACTTTACCATAAGGGCGAAGAGCGCCTTGCGGAAGTTTATAAGGACAAGACTTTCTGGTTAAGAAATGTTGCGCTCAATCTCCTGCTTGAACTCAAAATCCCGCTTGTACCGACAGACAGGACCATATTTGAGAACTTCGCGATTTATGCGGCAACTCTCGCTATGATGAAATACATAGCGGTTGCCGCCGCAGCCATTACCTCAAAATACAGCGGTGAAAGCGTAATGAAGAAAACAGATGAATTTATCACCACGGTCTCGGCTATTATAGTGAGAAATTTCACACATTCTCCCCATAAGGTGGATAAGCTTTTGGAAATGATAAAGCAAGGGAATTTCATGTCGCCGGCGTATTTGGCGCTGTTCCTTGTCTAGAAGCGCAGCGCACAGCGCAGTATACAGTGGACAGTGGACGCATTATCCGCCTAACGGCGGATAACGCTGTAAACAGTTAAGGTATCCGCTTGCGCGGATAATATTAGATTGTTTTTAAAGGGAAAGAGCGTAAGCCTATCAACGGCTTACGCTCTCCTAATTTAAATACAATCTGAATCCGCCGCGAAGCGGCACCATAACTGTATACTGTACAATGTCCACTGTATACTGCGCAGCGCGCAATCATTGCTTCGCTACTTCAAACGCATTGAGCGCAATAAGCCTGTTTGGAACATAACAGCGGTTTATTGTCCACCAGCTTGCGCCCGCAAGGTCAAACTCTCCCACAAGCTTCAGTTTTTCGTTAATGCTTCTCGGATCGTCAAACCAGATAACTTTTCTTACGCCGTTAGATGTGTAGTAAAAATACGGCGTTTGGGTTTTCTCGTCATAGAGTATCTCGGCATTGTTGGCAATAGCGATTTCGGTCGCCTCGGCAAATCCTATGCTTCTCGCAGCTGTGCCGCGCATGTACGGCAATGTCCATTCATATCCGTAATTCGGCATTCCCATTATCACCTTTTCCGACGGCATTTCGCTTACCGCATAGCTTAAAACCTTGCGCACTTCCTCAATAGGCTGAACGGACATAGGCGCGCTGTATGTGTAGCCCCATTCATATGTCATGATTATGACATAATCCGCATACCTGCCCTGTACGGGATAATCATGAGATTCGTAGAGTATACCGGGTTGGTCGGCGCGGTATTTCGGCGCAACCGCTGTTATGAGAACATAATTTCCTCGGTGAAGCCTGTCGGAAAGCGTGCGCAGAAACTCGTTGTAAACCTCTTTGTCATCTGGCGCAATGTACTCCATATCAAGATTTACGCCGTAATATCCCTTTCTGTCAAGTTCATACATAATCGAATTTATAAGCCTTTGAGTTGACGAGTCATCTGACAGGATTTGCGACAAAACCTCGGTTGAAAATGTACCGTCATATATGTTCGTAACAACCATAAGCGGCATAACCGCGCTTCTTACCGCGCTGTATATCAAATCCTCATCGGGCGGCGAGATAAGCTCTCCGCTTGGAGTTACGGAATATGAAAATGGGCTTAGGAATGTCAGAAACGGCACTGCGCAGTTTAATGCGGTTTCGGTTATATTCGGGTAAGCATAGCCGTTTGTTACGGCAGGACGGCGCACAACCCCGCTTGATACGGGGATATTTACCGTATCGCCCACCTGAAGCGCAATAGGGTTGACGTCGGGATTTGCATTTAAAAGTTCTTCAAGCGGCACGCCAAATTCCTGCGCGATTGAATACAGCGTCTGATTTTCGCGTATTCTGTAACGCATTATATCCGACATAATGACTAAACTCTGCCCTACCGCAAGTCCGCTGTTTAACCTCAGACTGTTGTCTGCGGCAATTCTTCCCGCGGGAATTTGGAACATTCCCGCAAGTCCGCTTAAGGTATCTCCGCTTTTGACTGTATAAATAAACATAGCAACCTCCTAATAAACTTAGACCGCAATTTCTTTCCTTGCGCCGATAATATGTATAGGGAAAATATCGGCGTAGCTGTATGTTGACAGCCGTCTGTTGCGCGAATCGTTGGAATGTGCGCAGATAAAGACATTCTGCGGGATTTTCGGGTACAGGACAGCTGAAACAATGACGGTATGATAAAATCTGCCCTCGCTGTTTATAAGCTGAATAATATCTCCCCGCTGAATTTCCGACAAATCGACAGCTTCTCCGTAAACGCCCGTGCCTTTATTTGTAAGCAGAAATTCGCGCAGGAAATTAACGCCCGTCCATGCAGGCGCACGGTCGTCGGAATTTATGTAATACCAGCCGTTTTCCTTCGCGTAATTCATCACCCCGCACCCCGCGTACATACACTGCGAGATATAATTTGTACAATCCCCGCCTATGTCCGTAAAGTCATAAAACCTCGGATTTCTCGCAAATGCCCAGTTAAGCGCATAAATAACCGCGGCACGCCTGTCGTAAACCGTCTCTGACAACATCAATCATCACCTCTTAAGTTATCTTATGCAACTAGAGGCTAGATGGTGAGAGGCTAGAGGCTAGACATCGTATCTGCTCCGCAGATAATATTAGATTGTTTTGGGAATAAAAAAGCGTACAAAACCTACCGGTTTTATACGCTCTGATAAATTCAAAACAATCTAAATCCTATCCGCCGTAAGGCGGATACCTTTACTGACTACAGCGTTATCCGCCGTAAGGCGGATAATGCGTCCACTATACACTATATACTGGCAGTAAATCCCTCCCAGTCCTTCAAAAAACGTTCAATTCCGTTGTCCGTAAGCGGGTGATTAAGCATTTGAAGCAGTACTTTCATGGGTACGGTCGCTATGTCACAGCCCATACGCGCCGCTTGTGTGACATGAATGGGGTTTCGGATTGAAGCTGCGATTATCTCGGTTTCAATTGCACTTGCACTAAAGATGTCAACTATCTCCTCGATAAGGTTCATGCCTTCCATGCCTATGTCGTCAAGCCTGCCAAGAAACGGACTTACATATGTCGCGCCCGCTCTCGCCGCAAGCAAAGCCTGCGCCGCAGAGAAAACAAGCGTTACATTTGTCTTAATGCCGAGTTTTGTAAGCTGTTTGCAGGCTTTAAGCCCTTCCTCGCACATGGGAAGCTTTATAACAATGTTCTTGTTTATTGCCGCAAGCGGCTTAGCTTCTTCAACCATCTTGTCAGCTTCAAGCGAAATTACCTCCGCCGAAATAGGACCGTCAACAATTGTCGCAATTTCTTTCACAACCTCTTTGAAATCCCTGCCCTCTTTTGCAATAAGCGAGGGATTTGTCGTAACGCCGCAGATTATGCCCATATCGTTTGCGCGTCTTATCTCGTCGACATTAGCGGTATCAATAAATAACTTCATATTTCTCTCCTTTTTAAAGTTCAGCAATTACCTCAACTTCGCACAGCGCGCCTTTCGGTATCTGCAAACCGCCTACGCATGAACGCGCGGGCTTTTCGGTAAAATACTCCGCATAAACCGCGTTAAACGCCGCAAAGTCGTTTATGTCCTTTAAATAGCAGTTGGTTTTAACGACCTTTTCAAGCGATGAGCCTGCCGCTTCGAGAACAGCCTTTAAATTCTCGCAGACCTGCTTTGCCTGCGCTTCTATCCCGCCCTCGACAAGGTTTCCCGTCTTTGGATCAATGGGAATTTGACCGGATGTGTAAACAAGGTTTCCCGTGACCTTTGCCTGTACATATGGTCCTATTGCCGCCGGGGCATTTTCAGTGTGAATTGTTTTCATAATATGTCCTCCTTAAATTATTGTTCAGCTTATTTAATGTAGTCAACAAGCTTATATCCCGCATTGATAAGCGCGTTTCTTATCTCTTCGTAATGCTCTGAGTTGCGGGTTTCAAGCTGAATACGCAGAAAACAGCCGTTTATATCCGGGTTTTCGTCTGCACGCTCATGACGGACTGTCGTTACGTTTCCGCCAAGTTTTGCTATTATCTCCGAAACGCCGAGAAGCTGACCGGGCTTGTCCACAAGTTCAATGTTCAGCATTCCCGAACGTCCGCTCTTTACAAGACCTCTGCGTATAACTCGGTTAAGTATGGTAACGTCAATGTTGCCGCCAGATACCACGCAAACAACTTTCTTGCCCTTAACGGGAACTTTGTTGAACATGACCGCCGCAACAGAAACCGCTCCCGCGCCCTCTGCGATAAGCTTCTGCTGTTCAATAAGCGCCAGAATAGCGCCAGAAATCTCGTCCTCTGTAACCGTTACAATCTCGTCAACATACTGTCTGCAAAGTTCAAATGTATTCTTTCCCGGCTCTTTTACGGCAATTCCGTCAGCTAATGTCGCTACGCTGTCCAAGCGTTCAATCTTGTCGTCGTTGATAGAATTGAACATAGACGGCGCGCCCGCAGCCTGTACGCCATAGACCTTTATTTTGGGGTTTAACTGCTTTATTGCGAATGCAACGCCCGAAATAAGCCCGCCCCCGCCTATGGGTACTACAACAGCGTCAACCTCGGGCAAATCGTCAAGTATCTCAAGACCTATCGTCCCCTGTCCCGCTATAACATTTTCATCATCAAACGGGTGAATGAACGTATACCCTTTTTCATCGCGCAGGCTTAACGCTTTGTTGTAAGCGTCGTCATAAACGCCCGGCACAAGGCAAACATCAGCGCCGTAGCCCTTTGTCGCTTCAACCTTTGAGATAGGCGCGCCGTCAGGCAGGCAGATAAGCGATTTTATGCCCGCTTTTGTTGCCGCAAGCGCAACGCCCTGCGCATGGTTTCCCGCAGAGCAGGCAATAACGCCCTTTTCGCGTTCTTCTGGGGTGAGCTGGGAAATCTTGTAATATGCCCCGCGCACCTTAAATGAACCCGTCACCTGCAAATTTTCGGGTTTTAAATACACCTCGCACTCGGTGTTTATCTTAGGCGCTTTTATAAGGTCGGTGTGCCTGATGACCTCTTTTAATATGTGGGATGCTTTGTAAATACTGTCCAAAGTGAGCATTGTATTCCCTCCAGTAGTTTTAATATATTACCATATCCTATTATACAACGTTATTTGTAATTTGTCAAGTAGAAGCTAGACGCATTATCCGCCTTACGGCGGATAACGCTATAAGAGGCTAGAGGCTAGACATGGAATCCGCTGACGCGGATAATATTAGATTGTTTTGGGATTAAACGTGCGTATGCAACCGATAGGTTTACGCTCTAATAATTCAAAAACAATCTTAATCGTCCGCGCAAGCGGACACCATGTCTAGCCTCTAGCCTCTTAATCTCTAGCCTCTTGACAAATAGGGCAATTTGTGCTAAAATAGGAGATGTCCAAACGGATAGACATGAAAGGAGACTAAAACCAAATGTACATAACTTGTTTAGACTTGGAGGGCGTGCTTGTTCCCGAAATCTGGATTGCATTCGCAAATGAAACGGGCATTCCCGAATTAAAGCGCACAACTCGCGATGAACCCGATTATGACAAGCTTATGAAATTCCGCATAGGCATTTTAAAGGAGCATGGTCTGGGGCTTAAGGAGATACGACAGACGATTGAAAAGATTGAACCCATGGACGGCGCAAAGGAGTTTCTTGACGAGCTTCGCGAACTTTCGCAGGTCATAATCATCAGCGACACGTTCACGCAGTTTGCCGCGCCGCTTATGAAGAAATTAGGTCAGCCTACTATTTTCTGCAACACGCTTGAAGTTGCTGAAAACGGCGAGATTACGGGGTATAAAATGCGCGTTGAAAAGTCAAAACTTACAACAGTAAAGGCGCTTCAGTCGATAGGCTTTGAAACCATTGCGGGCGGCGACAGCTTTAACGATTTAGGCATGATCAACGCGTCAAAGTTCGGATTTCTATTCCGCTCAACCGACCAAATCAAGAAAGACAACCCCAACTTGCCCGCGTTTGAGGACTATGGGGAGCTGCTGAAATTCTTAAAAGATTGCTTAAAAAAATGATTGCATGAAATTATAGGAGCGCAAATTACCGTAAGGGTTGTTTGCGCTCTTTTTCTATGAAATTTGAAAAAATTTGTTGACAAAATTTTTAAATCGCTTTATAATATATTTATAACTTAATATAAAGGGGCAGTACATAATGATGAAAAATATTTTCGGTATATTTCTGTTATGTATTGCCTTGATTTTACTTATTGCGCCGCAGCCCGCGGCTGTACATCTTGTACATAACGACACAGGGAACATAACCGTATCTGACGGCAAACTTTTTGCGATAGACAGCGACATAACCTGCAATGAAAACAACGAAATAAGAATCGAAAAGGGCGGGGTTTTAACGCTTAACGCCAAAATGGAGCTGCTGGGGGATTTGTATGTTGAGGGCAGGCTTGAAATAGGCGAAAGCGCGGAGATATACGGCACGGGCGTTATACATGTCGTTAATTCATTTGAGGACATTGACTGCAAAGGAAAGGTTACGGCTAAGATAGACGCGCCCGAACCCGTTGAGATAAACGGGGTTACATATGTCGGCGGTATTTTGCTTGTCAACAAAAAGTATTCTCTCCCGAAAACATACGGCAGCGGCATAAACAAAGACCTTATGACGGCAGTCAGAGAAATGCGCAAAGACTCCGGGTTTACTATGAAAATAACGTCGGGTTACCGCAGCTATGAACTTCAGGAACTTGTATTCGCCAACTGGTGTTCAATTGACGGCGAGGAAGCCGCGAGAATGTATTCCGCAGAGCCCGGTCACAGCGAACATCAGGCAGGTCTTGCCGCGGACATAACTTCTGTTGAAGAAAGCTACGCAGACACCGAGGAGGGTAAGTGGCTTGCCGAAAACTGCTGGAAATACGGCTGTATTATACGCTATCCAAAGGACAAAGTTGACATAACGGGATATATCTACGAACCTTGGCATATCAGATATCTGGGCAAAAGCACGGCGAGGCTCGTTCATGACAGCAAACTGTGCCTTGAAGAGTTCCTCGAAATAGCGTAAGTATACAGTGGACGCATTATGCGCTTGCGCGCAAAACGCTGTGTAAAGTAGTCAGTTATGGTGTCCGCCTTGCGGCGGACGATTAAGATTATTTTTATAAACAAAGAGCGTAAACCTACCATGCGATTTACGCTCTCCTAAATTAAAAACAATCTGATATTATCCGCGTAAGCGGATTCCATTTACTGACTACTTTCCACAGCGTTTTGCGCGCAAGCGCATAATGCGTCCACTGTATACTGCAAAACCCCCTTGCAAAGCAAGGGGGTTTGCAGTGTCTAACCTTTACAAAAAAGATTTTTTGCAAGCCAGAATTTAAAACTACTTTTCGGGAAGTGCGCATTTTTACGGT
>CANQOJ010000110.1 GCA_947625455.1 uncultured Clostridia bacterium
TGTTATTATCTGTTAGAATATGTTAGTAAATGTCAGAAAAATGTTAGATTGTTGAAAACTGCATTTCCACATAATGGGATTTAAGTTAATAAAAATTCAAGCATTCCTCAGGTAATCTCCTTTTGATGTTTGATAAATAATACACGGTTTGCGCAATATTCTGCTTTGGGGGAATTTTGAAAACCCAAACGATTGCTTCTGGCGAATCCACAAAATTTATAACAGTTTTCAAACTTTTACCAGTATAAATTATTTCGGTATTGAATTATTTGTGAAAAATATTTTTCAGCTGTTTAACAAATCCCTCAACGTTCTTAATCAAAATATTGCGCAAGATGTGCATTATTTTTTTCAACATCAAAAGGAGATTACCCGAAGAATGCTTGAAATTTTCCGCGCAAAAATCCCATTATATGGAAATAAAGTTTTCGACAATCTGACATATATTAACATATTATAACAGATAATAACATATAATTACAGTATCTGACATTTTGTTACATGATTACAGCAAATCATTAGTTTAAAACAACTTAAAATATTCAACCGCGTAATGCTAAAACTAGTAAAATCTTTGTACTATTTTCAGAGTTACGAGTAGTACAGCATAACATGAACGCATTGAATGCGTACAACAAGCTCAACGCTAACGTTGCAGGTTTGAAGAAATCTTCGGAGAAACTTTCAAGCGGTTACAGAATCAACCGCGCAGGCGACGACGCGGCAGGTCTTGCAATCAGCGAGAAAATGCGCTCACAGATCCGCGGTCTTAATCAGGCAGTTCGTAACTCTCAGGACGGTATCAACATGATCCAGACCTACGAGGGAGCAGCTCAGGAAACACACAGCATTCTTCAGAGAATGAAAGAGTTAGCAGAAGAATCCGCTACGGGTACATACCAGAACGAAGTTGACCGTGATGCTATGCAGTTGGAGTTCGACCAGTTGAATGACGAACTCGACCAGATAGCTGATACGGACTTTAATGGTACTGTAATGCTCAACGGCGGTCAGATGGCAGATGGTCTTAAGGCTACAAATGGTAAGTTTGATTATGCAAATAGCACACGTGCAGCATTTCAAATTGGTTCTGCAAGCGGATTGGTTATAGGTATAGGAACAGATGGCAACACTACGGATGCAGATACAGCAGGAACTGTTACCTTTACTGCTACCAAGTTTGATGATGGTACAGTTTGCTGGCAGGCAAGCAATGGTGCTAAAGGTGCTGCTGGGGATGGTTGCGTTAAATCAGATAAAGAACCTAGTACTACGGATTCAAAAAGTGGCGGATTCGTATACAATGGTGTTTCCATTAACATTGATACAAATAATGTTGTAACTGGTGATACAATAACCATTCGCTTTTCTGAAAAGAAAGAAGCATCGGGATTAGGTTCGCAAATTACTGGTACCACAACTGATTGGGGCTCTGTAACAAAGGGCGCAGAAACTAAAAACTCAACTATTGAGTTAGAGGATGTAACGCCTACCAGTCAAGCAATCGCTGATGCTCTTAACTACTTAAATAAAGTAGTAATAGAACAAAAATGGACCGCTGGTACGACGCCGGGTGAGGATGCAGGTACACCTGCTGAATCGCAAGTTAAAATTAATGGCGTAACGGTTGATACTAGTGTTGCCAAAAAGGAAACAAACTTGTTCACATATGCTGACGGTTCACGCATTGATTTTGTATGTGCAACTAAGGACAAAATGGATGACGGAACGTTTGTATATACTGACAAGAATGGTAATAAAACCACATTGGCTACATTCAAACAAGGTACTGAAACCGAAAACGCCCCTGGAGATACCATTACTGGCACTGGCACAGTAACTACTACCGTGTATACATCCAAAGCATCATTTACACCCGCAGGAGATTCTGGTGTAGAAATTATTGAGCCGTCTGGAAAGGTTTCCCAGTCGAACTCAAATAATGCGGCTACTGCTCCTCTTACTTATACAGATCAACTCGTTCTTCAAGTTGGTGCGCGTACAAAAGACAGCGTAAACTTTACGTTCTCTTATGATACTGACGGTATGGGTGACCTCAAGGCTAACCTCGACATCTCGTCAAGAGCAAACGGTCTTAACACTAAGAACCTTTCGCTCCTTACGCAGGCTGATGCTAACTTTGCGATTGATAAGATCGACAACGCTATCAACAAGGTTTCTATGGTAAGAGCGACATTCGGTGCTACACAGAATCGCTTGGAGCACAAGATTACCAACTTGACAACGACTTCTGAGAACCTGACAGAAGCAGAAGCGGCAATCCGCGACACCGATATGGCTTCCGAGATGATGAACTACACCAAGTTCAACATCCTCCAGCAGGCTGCACAGTCTATGCTCGCACAGGCGAACCAGCAGCCGCAGTCTATCCTCCAGTTGCTCGGCTAATAGGCTTGAAACTGCGGGAACGCGGTTTAACAAACAAAACTTCCCCTCTCCACAGAGAGGGGATTTTGTTGTAAAAAACTATTGACAAATAGGAATTTGTGTGCTATAATGTAATTGTGAAAGATAAGGAACGATAGGATTTCCACGCATCACAAAGATTTCCCCCAAGCAACTGGACAAAGCTTGGGGGATTTTTTTGGGTATGTGCTATGCCGGATTAGTTGTTGTCTCCGTTGTACAAAATACGGACAATTTCAACGAATAAATTCGCTGCAACGGAAACTAAAAACGATAGGATTATATCCACTGCCATCACCTCCCCTCGAAAAATCTCGGAGGTAATCCGGCACTTTCATTATACCATAAATATCGAATTTTGTCAACAAAAATCCCCTCGTTTGGTCAAGAGGGGATTTTGTTATAAAATACTATATCAGCAAGCGCCGCAGATGTACACCGTCATTTGTGCATTCTCTTTACTATCTTAAACGCAAGTTCCCGCTCGGCAATAAGCGGTTTATTATGCGCAAAAAACACAATCCCGTCCACTGGCGCGGTTATCTCTCCGATAACTTCTCCGTCATACGGGTGATAAATCTGCGCAAGGACATCACCTTTCGAGGTTTCGCTCCCTATCTCGCATACAGAACGGTAAATGCCTGCCGAGGGACTGCGGACGTTCATCATATCGTCCTCGTTGATTGTAACCCCCATTGCGCCGCCAAGGCACTTGTACTTCACCAAGCCCATTCTTGACAAAAAGCGAAGCACCGCCGAAACGCCCATGTTTGCGGACTCCTCGTCAATTTGCTCCTTGCTTTCGGTATAAACCGAAAACGCCGAAGTACCGCTAAGCTGAAGATTGTAATTCAGAGTGGTTTTGTCGAGGGGAGTTGGATTTCTTAGTATTACAAACGGCATACCGAAAAGGTTTGCCAGGGATTTGTTTTCTTTTCCCGTTTCCATCATTCTGACATGAGGCACAAATGTTCCCGAAATATAGAACGAGGCAAACTGAACACAACAGCGGTAATCCTTTATTTCCTTGAAAACCCCTGCGGCAATCCGCTCGGTAGTTTCTCCGTTTTCATTTCCCGGAAACATACGGTTTATGTCCGTGTTGTCAAGGCACCAGAAACGGCGGTTTGCGTTTATCCCGTAGTTATTTACGCTGGGAATTACAAGTATCTCCTTGTCGTGGGCAATTTCACCCTGCTTTTCAAGCTTTGTAAGCATTTTTACAAGCTTTCCGCACATATAAAGCTGCTGAATTTCATCACCTCTCAGCGCGCCTATTATACAACAGCTTTTCTCGCCTTTTCCAAATCTGTATCCCGTTACTCTGAAATCATCTCGGTACAATCCCGAAAGGCTGTATATTATTTCCTTTTTCAATGCTTTCACATTCTTTCACAAAAATTCAAAACGCCATTTCAATTTGCTTCAACATGATACCTGTCTGCTTTCACTCCGTCAATTGCGTTTATGAAATCAGAAAATCTTGAATAACCGTAGTCGGTAAAATCAAAACCGCTGAATTTCTTCTTTATCTGCGTTGACAGCATCTTTATGCTTACTTTGCCGTTTTTCTCGACAAAATCGCACACAAATTCCTCTATCTGCTCTGTACGGGCTATAAAATTCTCATCAATCTTTATGGAGTTTCCGCTTGCCTTAACTCCCGCAACTGCCGTCACAAGCTGCTTAAGCGTCAGCGCGCCTATGTCCTTTAAATAATTATCGCCGAACTTTTTCCTCAAAAGCTTTCCTAATGCGGGTAAAGTTATGCTGTTGTTATGCTGAACGGTCTGTATTTGTATCTCGCGCTTGACCGCATTAAGTTCGGCTTTCTCGCGGACAGGTTTTTCCTGAATTTGTTTTTCGGGTGCGGGCTTTTCGGTTATCGGCTTTTCTTTAACGGGATTTTCCTGCGCAGATTTTTCCTGAACCTGCGGGGAAGTTTGAGGAACGGAAACAGGTTTTGAACCTGCTTTTTGAGGAAGAAATTCGGTCATGGTTACAAACTGGTTAAGCCTGCTTAAAACAGTTTGTTTGTCCAGGAATTTCGCGAAAGTCTTTGCGCCGAATTTTGAATAGTCAACTTTCCCGACAAGTTCCTCCAGCTGATTTTGAACCTTTTGGATTTTTTCTAGACCGTTGCCCGATTTCTTGATTATATATATAATCGCGTCCGTAATTTCGCTTTCTGTAGGCGTTTCGGAAAATTTCGGCTCTGCAAGCGGCGCGGGCGGCAATTCGGGTTCGGGGTTATTTTTAGGCGCTTTTTCCGCAAGATAGACTATTGAACCCTCGCGGTACAGCGTGTTTTTTTGGTTGTCAATAAACTTCGCGAACTTTTTTGAACCAAATCTCGAATAGTCAATCTTTCCCAGTGCGACAGTCACAAACTTGTCTATCTTTGTTATATCCTCGCGCCCGCCAACGCTGTGCTTTAAGAAGTTTACGATTATGTCCGTTATTTCACGCGCCGTAGGACCGTTGTATTTGTGCTTAAAGCGCTGTTTTTTCGGCTGGGGGGTTGGGTTTTTCATGGTGACAAAATTGCTTTTGCGCTTAAACTCCGGGAAACTGTCGATAAAGCTTGAAAAACGGTTGTAGCCTATTGTATTATAGTCAATGTTGCCGTATTTTGAAGTAAGAAACGCCTGCACTTTCGGCAGGTCAAGTTTCCCATCGTCATTTTCTCTGACAAAATCAACAAGGTCTTTTCTCAACTGAACTTCGTCAAAATTTTCCTCGGTTTCGCAAACCTGATTAAGATAAATAAACTTATGACAGCTTGAAGTAAACGGCAAAGGAGTTTTAACTTCGCCTATCCCCACAACAAACTTCCCCGCTTCTCTCAGCCTTATAGCAAGCCTTGTGAAGTCGCTGTCGCTTGTAACAAGTACAAACCCGTCGACATTTCCCGTATATAGAATGTCCATAGCGTCGATTATCATTGAAAAGTCGGTCGCGTTTTTGCCTGCAATATACGCAGTTTGCTGAACAGGCATTATCGAGTTGTTAAGCGTAGGGTAATGCCAGCTGCTGTTGCCTTTCTCCCAGTCGCCGTAAATGCGCTTGTAGATAAGTTCTCCGAATTTTGACGCTTCTTCTAAAATAAACTGAGCGTATTTTGCAGAAACATTGTCGCTGTCGATAAGAAGCGCAAGCCTTTTTTCCTCGGTCATAATTTCTCCTTAAATCGCTACGGGGATTTTGTCCGTAAAATCATGAAATTTGTAGTTTTCTGCTGTAAAGCTGTTTTTCGTAAATTTGTAAAAGTCCGTTATGTCCTCAACATTCATTTTCGGCGCGGGATATGGTTCTTTTTCAATAAGGCGCTTTACAATGTCGATATGCCTGTCGTAAATATGCGCGTCAGCAATAACGTGTACAAGTTCGCCCGCCTCAAGTCCTGCGGTTTTCGCAAGCATAATGACAAGCGCTGAGTATTGACAGACATTCCAGTTTGACGCTGTAAGCATATCCTGCGAGCGCTGGTTAAGTATAGCGTTAAGCTTTCCCTTGCTTACATTCAGCGTCAGCGAATATGCACACGGCGCAAGCGCCATTTCATGCAGGTCGTGGGGTATGTACATTGTAAGCAATATCCTCCGTGACGCGGGATCGTTCTTCAAATCATATATCGCCTTGTCAACCTGGTCCATTTCGCCTTGCGGGTATTTATGCTTTACGCTCATCTGATAGCCGTAAGCCTTGCCGATAGAGCCGTTTTCATCTGCCCACGCGTCCCAGATATGGGTGGAAAGTTCTTTTACGTTATTTGACTTTTTCTGATATATCCACAGGATTTCCTCGATTGCAGAGCGGTAAAACGTTCTGCGGAGCGTAAGCAGAGGAAATTCTTCGGACAAGTCATAGCGGTTTACAACCGCGAAGCGCTTTATAGTATGCGCGGGAGTGCCGTCCTCCCAGTGCGGGCGCACGGCAAATTCCTCGTCAGAAACGCCGTTTTCGAGAATATCACGGCAGTTTTGTATAAAAATTTCATCTGCTTTGCTCATAGTTTTACTCCGTTTATTGACATTTATTGTTCGCTTAATATGAACATATCGTATATAACCTGAATAGCCTTTTCAAAATCCGCCTCGTCAATTGCAACGATAATATTAAGCTCGGAAGAACCTTGGTCTATCATACGAATGTTGATGTCAGCGTGCGAAAGCGCGGCGAAAACGCGCGTTGCAATTCCCTTTACAGACTTCATTCCGCGTCCTACGACAGCAATAAGCGCAAGTCCGTCGATAATCTCGAAATGGTCGGGGCGAACAGTTTCGCGTATCCTTTCGGAAAGCTTTTCGCGCTGACCGTCAAGTTCTTTCGAGTTTACAACAACGCTCACCGTATCAATCCCCGTGGGAATATGTTCGGGGAATATCTCGTGGTTTTCAAGAACCTGCAAAAGCCTTCTCATAAAGCCCTTGCTTGTGTTCATTCTGTCTTTCTCGATTGAAATTGCCGAGAAATCCTTTTTGCCCGCGATACCCGTGATAACGTATTTAGAGGGGATATTGTCCGCAGAGGGAACAATAAGCGTGCCTTTGTCGTCGGGGGCGTTTGTGTTCTTGATGTTAATGGGGATATTTGCGCTTCTTACGGGGAAAATTGCGTCCTCGTGCAAAACGCCCGCGCCCATGTATGAAAGCTCGCGCAATTCGGAATAAGTGATGACTTCAATACCCTCGGGATTTTTCACAATACGCGGGTCTGCAACCAGAAATCCCGAAACGTCCGTCCAGTTTTCATAAAGCGACGCGTTAGCGGCTTTAGCGACAACCGAACCCGTAAAATCAGAACCTCCGCGCGAAAACGTTTTGATTGAACCGTCGGGCATTGCGCCGTAAAATCCCGGAATGACTGCCTTTGGAGTTCTGTCGAGAATTGCGCCGAGGCAGGCGTTTGTAACGTCCGCGTCGAATTTCCCATCATGGTCAAAGAAAATGCCCTTTGCCGCGTCAACGAACTCAAACCCCAAATATTCCGCAAGCACAATTCCGTTCAGATACTCACCGCGTGACGCCGCATAATCGCAGAGCTTTTCTCTTGCCACACATTCATAAAAT
>CANQOJ010000111.1 GCA_947625455.1 uncultured Clostridia bacterium
GCAATTCAGAAAGGTTCTTCGCTGAATACGGACATCACCTATAAAGTACGCCTTATAAACATTGAGGACTATGCTGTTGAGGGAATAGACGCATTCTACGGATTTATCGCGGGTATACTCTCGTCAGACCATGACTGCACCGATATTTTCGTTGACGCAACGCTTAAAATAACAGGCAGGGATTTTGCAAAACTCGGCGATATGTTCGACAGACTTGCAAAAATCTCGCCCGACACCACGATTACCCTTACAATTTCCGCGGATAATTCCGAACTTCCCGAAAACGTAAAGAAATTTATAGGCTAATTTTGAAAAACCCCTTGACAAACCTGTTTTTGTATGTTATAATGGTATTTACTTGATGAAAGTGACAAATCGCAAGAATAGGCTGAAATCAGATTCTTGTTTTCTTATTTCTTAGAGGGGGTGTACAATAATGGCAGTACCAAAGAGGAAAGTTTCCCGCGCAAGACGCGATAAAAGACGTTCGGCGGTATGGAAGCTTGAAACTCCGAACTTTACGCGCTGCAGAAACTGCGGTGAGTTGAAGTTGGCGCACAGAGTATGCGGAAATTGCGGTTATTACAAGAATAAGGTTGTTATCGCTAAGGAAGCTGACTAATCTTTTTGAAAATGACCAAATTACGGGCTTGGCGGAAATTCGCCGAGCCCGTTTTTCTGTTATGGGATATATGCGGGGCAAATCGGGATTTACAGGAGCAATAAAATGAGTATAGAATTAGCGCAAAAATCAGATTTTTATGTTGTAAAAGAAATAACGCACACAACTATCAATGAAATATATCCTCATTATTACCCTACGGGAGCGGTAGATTTTTTCATTAGTCATCATAATGATGAAAATATAGAGAATGACATTTTAAATGAATGTGTTTTTCTGTGTTATGATGTAGAGCATAATGCGGTCGGTACGGTCACTGTCAAGAAGAATGAAATATGCAGATTATTTGTACTGCCGCAGTATCAAGGCAAGGGGTACGGAAAAGAATTGTTGGAATTTGCAGAAGCAGAAATTGCCAAACGCTATCAAGAAATAGTACTTGCCGCGTCGCTTTCAGCCAAATCAATTTATCTTAAACGGGGTTATAAAGAAACCGAATATCATATGATCAAAGCTGAACACAATGATTATTTGTGCTATGATATAATGAAAAAACTGCTGTAAATTCCCGTCTATAATCAGCTGATATACAGCAGCCTTGACAGCTGCCGGCGCGGGGCAAATCAGAATTTACGGAGATATTGTTATGAATTACATTTCAGTGCAAATGACAGACAATACCGTTTCATCATCTTGGTGGAAAAAACTTGTTAGGCATTTTGTAAAGGCAGGAGATGAATTAGAAATTCGCTGTTGGAAAGAGGAAGCCGACGAGATAAGGGCGGCGTCTAGATACGGAAAACCGACAGATGACAAAAATGAAGTTTCTGTCCGAGGAATAGTGACCGACAAATTTCTCTTGGAATTATCAGATGATGAACCGACAGACAAAAGCATATACAACAAAATGACAAAGTATTTTACAATTAACGTAAAAAATTTTTGCAGTGCGCATTACGGGACAGAGATTTATATTGAGAATTTGCCCGAAGAGGATATTTTATTTGTCGAAGATGTTTTTAGTCCGTTTGAGGATAAGTTCAGCATTTCAATAGGAAACTATTAAAATCCCCTCCCATAAGAAAAGAGGTGTGTCTTTTGTCGGGATTTGTACACTTAAATGTTCACACGGGTTACAGCCTGCTTGAAGGCGCTTGCAGGCTGAAAGAACTGTGCGAAAAAGCAAAATCGCTTAATATGCCCGCGCTTGCGGTAACCGACACGGGCGCACTCTACGGCGCTATTGACTTTTTCGATATCTGCGAAGAACTCGGCATAAAGGCGATTATCGGCTGCGAAATACGGGTAAGCGAAAACAACCGCTATATGAAAGCCTCGGTTAAGCCTTACAGACTTACGCTTTTGTGCAAAAACGAAACAGGCTATAAAAACCTCTGCCGCCTTATTTCAGGGCAAGTCGAGGTTATGGGCGAATTTGTGTCCGATAAGGACTGCATTGAAAAATATGCCGAGGGGCTTATTGCGCTTTCGGGTGGCATAAACGGCGAAATTTCCCGTTTAATTCAGGAGAGAAGAACATCCGAAGCCGAAAAGTGCGCTAAATGGTATCAGTCAATTTTCGGAGATGACTTCTATCTTGAACTCAACAACCACAACACCGTTGAAGAAGCGCACATATGCAAAGAACTGCGCTTATTGTCCGATAAAACGGGAATAAAAACCTGCCCCACCAACAACGTTCACTATACCGAAAAATCGCAATCCCGCGCGCAAAGGCTTTTAGTGTGCATAAAAGAAAACCGCAGGCTTTCTGAAAAACCGAAAGACGGGCTTTTAAGTGATGAATATTATCTGAAATCAAGAGAAGAAATGGCAAGGTTTTTCACCGAAGAAGAACTTTCAATGCCCGAAAAAATCGCAGAACAATGCAATTTCAAGTTTCAATTCGGAATAACCAAACTTCCGCTTTTCAAAAAAGACGGCGTTTCTGACAACACCGAATATTTCCGCAGGCTTTGCGCAAAAGGCGCTGAAAAACGCTACGGCAAAATAACCGAGGAAATCAAAAAACGCCTTGACTATGAACTTTCGGTAATAGAGAAAATGGGGTTTGTGGACTATTTCCTTATTGTATGGGATTTTGTTCATTACGCGAAATCAAACGACATTCCCGTAGGTCCGGGCAGAGGAAGCGGCGCGGGATCGTTGTGCGCGTACTGCATGGGCATAACGGAGATTGATCCGCTGAGATACAATCTCCTGTTCGAGAGATTTTTAAATCCCGAACGAGTTTCAATGCCCGATTTCGATATCGACTTCTGCAACGAGCGCAGAGGAGAGGTTATAGAGTATGTCCGCAGGCGTTACGGCGCGCCGTGCGTTGCGCAAATCGCCGCGTTCGATACCTTAAAGGCAAAAGCCGCAATTCGTGACGCGGGACGCGCGTTAGGACTAAGGCAAAGCACTATCGATACCGCCGCAAGAGCCGTTTCATCAAGCTACGACTCCAAACTTTCGGAAGAACTTAAAAGCGGGGAATTAAAAGCTCTTTACAATTCCGACAGCGATATTCGAGCCTTAATTGACGCGGCGTCCGAAATTGAGGGTTTTCCCAGGCACACAACCATTCACGCGGCGGGAGTTGTCATAACCCGCGAGCCTGTAATGGAATATGTGCCGATTGAAGTAAACTCTGACGGCGCTAAAACTCAGTTTACAATGACCGCATTAGAGCGGCTCGGGCTGCTGAAAATGGACTTTCTCGGACTGCGCAATTTGACCGTTATCCACAAGGCATGCCTTAAAATACGCGAAACCGAGCCAAATTTCGATATAGGTAAAATTGATGAAAATGACGCTGAAACATATAAAATGCTAGGTCTTGGCAAAACTCTCGGCGTATTTCAGCTTGAATCTGACGGAATGTCGTCGGTTATCGCCCGCCTGAAACCTCAGTCAATAGAAGATTTGACTGCGGCGATAGCACTGTACCGCCCCGGACCAATGGACGCGATACCCGCGTATATTGAAAACCGCCATAAAAATCCCGAAGAGATAACGTATAAACACCCGCTTCTGAAAAACATACTCTCCGTAACATACGGCTGTATTGTATATCAGGAGCAGGTCATGCAGATATGCCGAGAAATAGGCGGTTATTCCTACGGCAGAGCCGACCTTGTACGGCGCGCCATGTCAAAGAAAAAACACGGCGTTATGGAAAAAGAGCATGACGCGTTTATCTACGGCACTGAAACCAACTGCGGAGCAATTAAAAACGGAGTCCCCGAAAATATCGCAAATGAAATATTTGACGAAATGGAAAAGTTTTCGAGCTACGCGTTCAACAAATCCCATGCCGCGGCTTATGCAACGGTAGCCTATCAGACGGCATATCTCCGCTGTCATTATTACAAGGAGTATATGTCGGCGCTGTGTTCAAGCGTTTCGGATTATGCGGGAAAACTTGCGGAATATGCCGCGGATATGTCGTCAAGCGGTGTTAAATTGCTCCCGCCCGACGTCAACAAAAGCTTCGCTGATTTTACGGTTGAGGATAACGGCATACGTTTCGGACTTGCGGCGGTAAAACATCTGGGCAGGAATTTTCTTGATGAAATGACGAAAGACCGCCTTGAAAACGGAAACTATACCTCTCCCGCGGATTTTGCGGTAAGAGCGGAAAGTTTCGGCTTGAACAGGCGGTATATGGAGGCATTGATAAAGTGCGGCGCGCTTGACAGCCTGGGAGTTTCACGCGCAAGTATGCTTTTAGGGCTGGACGCAGTTTTAAGCTATGCGGAAAGAGAAAACTTCAGAAAGACAAGCGGACAGCTTGACCTGCTTGGAGAAAGCGAGGAAACAACGGGGTTTGCTTTTCCGAAATCGGACGAGTTTCCGAAAACAAAACTGCTTAGTCTTGAATGTGAATATATAGGGTTTTATGTTTCCGGTCATCCTGCGGGGATATATCTCCCGCGCGCGGCGGATACCGATTGTATGTATATAGCTGACGCGCTGACTTTAAGCACAAATTCTTCCGCGTCAATTATGGCGCTTGTATTAAATGAACGCACGCATTTTGCGAAAAGCGGGGAAATGGCGTTTGCCGACCTTGAGGACGAAAGTGGAGCAATTTCGGCGGTGATTTTCCCAAGTGTGTTTTCATCTTCCGAAAGGCTTTCTGTCGGCAAGGTTTACTTCTTTAACGGCAGGATTGACAAAAAGGACAACAAAACCAGTTTTCTCGTAAACAGCATAACCCGCGCCGAATTACTCCCGCAGGCGTCTCCGAAAACTCTTTACGTCAATTTCGAGAGCGAAAACGATATGCGTATCCCGAAAATTACATCCCTCCTTTTCGCCAACAAAGGAATATCCGCTGTCAAGGCATGCTTTCGCGACAAACGCGAGGTGAGGAGAATAAACGGTCTGCGAGGGGTTGCAATAAGTTCAGAGCTGATAAGGAAGCTTAAGGAGATACTGGGAGATAAAAATGTTGTTGTAAAATAAAACCGCAGGGGGAGGGAGCAGTATACAGTTGACAGTGTAAAGTACACAGTTAAGGTATCTGCTCCGCAGATGATATTTAGATTGTTATTATAATTAAAGAGCGTAAACCCTTGATAGGTTTACGCTCTCCTAGTCTAAATACAATCTAATAACATCTGCGGAGCAGATACCGAAACTGTATACTGTACATTGTCAACTGTCAACTGACTACAAGCATTATTTTAAAATTCGGGAGATATTTCTTCCCTGTTGTTTATCTTTTTCGCAGAAAGAACTCCCAGCGCAAGGAAAAACATAACAACGCAGACAACAAGCGAAATTGCTATTGTAACCGTGATGTTAAGCGCCTGGCTTTCAAGCGAAGCGCTTCCGCCCTCGCCCGTAAGAATATCCATTCCGCCTATAGAACCTATTATTGAGCTGATTGCAAACGGGTGATACTGTGTAAGTCCGAAATTCTGCATAAGGCTTTCAACTACAGAAGTGCCTGCGTATATTACCGCAGCCATAATTCCGGGGTGCGAGGTGCAAAGTCCTAAAGAGAGATGAACTGTCGATATGAACACCACATACACCGCCGAAAGCAAAGCAACCGTCATCATATTTGCAAAAGGAATGTGGTTGTTAGGGAAAATCATATTGCACATCAATCCCGTAAATCCCGTGCTTAAAAACGATATTGCAAACAGCGAAAGCGGATAGATAACAAACTTCGGTATAAGGTAGTTTTTAAAGGTAAGTCCGCTTGACATGGGCACTATCATCGCGCGTTTTTTCTGCTCTCCGCCTGCCGCGGACATAAGCAGAAGCATCGCAATAAGGATTTCCGTTGAGTTGTTAGATACTACGGTGAGCGAAAATATAAATCCCGCGTCAGAATAAATAGACAACATTTCGTCTATATCAAGTTCAGGCAGCATTTCATCGGGCGATTGACCGCCGTTGTCGCCGAATGAAACGGACGCCGCCTGCTCTAAACCCGGCAATTCCGACGTTTGTTCAAGCACCGCATTCGTAAATCCGAAAAGCGCGGGAAATGCAATAGACATAGAGAAGAACACAAGTAAAATAACAAGCAGACGGAAAGTGCGCGTAAACTGCGACCATTCCTTTTTAAAGCAATATTTAAGCTGCATATCAGCCTACCACCTTTCTGAAAACTTCCTCAAGCGTTGCCGTGCCTATATTAAAGCTGTCAACCGTCATTTCGTTGTCGGCGAGAATTTTTATCAGCCTGCGCGCGGTATCTTCGGCATTGTCTGTTCCAAAACGGAACAAGCCCGTTGTGCTTTCATATTCCGCGCGCGCGAAATCAACTTTTAACAGCGCAATCTTGCCCTCCTGCGTAAGATTTCTCACGCGGAGATTTATAACGTCCCCGCCGTGTTTTTTGAGAATTTCCGTAAGCGTCCCCTCTTCGGCAAGAACGCCGTTGCTGATTATTCCTATGCGGTTAGCCACTCTCTCAACGTCCGAAAGTATATGCGTTGAAAGCACAATTGTTGAGCCTAAACTTTTAAGCCTGTTTATAATCTCAATAACTTCAAGCCTGCCCTGCGGGTCAAGCGCGGACGTCGGCTCGTCAAAAATGAGCAAGTCGGGTTTTTTGATTATCGCCGCGCCCATTCCCAGCCTTTGCGTCATTCCTCTTGAAAAGCCCTTTGAACGCCTGTCCGCGGCGTTTGAAAGCCCTACCATGTCAAGCACTTCCGCCGCTCTTTTCGGTATATCTCCCTCATATCCCGCGCAGGCGGCTATATATTCGAGATATTCGCGCGCGGTCATATAGCCGAATATCATAGGACTTTCGGGGAGATAGCCTATTGTAATGGGCTTTCCTCCGCCAAGTTCAATATCTCCGTCATCTTTCGGGATAATATCGGCGATTATGTTCATTGTCGTGGATTTACCGCAGCCGTTTCTGCCGAGAAAACCGTAAACATCACCGTCAAGTATGTCCATATTCAGACCGCGCAGTACGGGAAATTTTCCGTAAGCTTTTTTCAAATTCCTGATTTTGACCATTGTTTTGTCCTTTCGTTCAGATGCGTATTAAACATACATCTTTATTATACCATATTATCGGAAAAATTGTGTAAATTTCTGTAATATTTTTTTTGTACTTTTGTCAATGATGTGAGACAAAAAATATAAATAATAAGGAGATCAAAATAAAGTTGAGATTACGAATTTGTGCCGTTGAAGTGAGGGCGTAGCCCGAACGGAAACGGCA
>CANQOJ010000112.1 GCA_947625455.1 uncultured Clostridia bacterium
GTCAAGCGCAAGCATAAGCGCGTCAAGGAAATACTTCATCATTCCCCACAGTATATCCCTATAATGATACACTCCCGCCATTATTAACAGCAATACCGCAGGCACAGCAAACCTTTTCCTTACAAACGTAAACAGCGTGCAGAAAAATGCCGTGAATGTCACACAGCAAGCCGTAACCGTCAAACTGTTTGACGGCACTTTGTATATTTCAAGCAGGCACAGCATCATGCACGCACATTCCGCACAGCAATAAACTGTCCTCTTAAGCCACAGCAAAAATGCACTCGGCTTTTTGGAGTAATATCTGTCAAATACAAGAATAAAATCGGATTTTTTTACTTTGGACATTAGTCGGATTATACCTCAAATAAATTCAGAATATCTTGATTCCTTGTTTTTTAAGTCCGTCATTTACAAAAGCATAGCGCATATTTTCCCACTGATTGTAGTCCTTGAAATCTTCAAGCTTAACGCCGTTTTTCGTTTTTACGACAATGACCGAGTTGAACATAGGCGAACCGTTCCATATATAATTAGCGCCCTTATGCGACGCTTTGATAGGCGCAATATCTCCTTGCTGAACATTCTGCGGGCATATCGCGCGGGTTAGCGTTTCGCCGGTTGCGGGAGTTTTGATGTCCGCGCTGTCGAAGCAGTACTGAATTGCTTTCATAAGCGACATATCCGAACCGAAAAATTCGCTGAAATCATTGAAGCCCATGAGCAGGAAACGTCCGAAGCACTTTGCCGCGAGGTTTACAATTTCTCTCGGCAGAGTTTTTGGATCGCCGTCAGTTTCAAGCTTCATTTTCTTGAACGCAAGATTTTTTGTCGTTTCGGGTATTTCTTCTATCAGCTTGTCAAGCTTTTCTATCATTTCAGGCGAGTTTATTGAAAACGCGTTTACAACACAGCTTTCATCATCTGCCGTCTTAAGCCTTTCCATAAAGTCCTTATGCTCCAGAGTGAAAAGCTCCAGAGTTTCATTCATCTTTTCATCTCTGAACACCGTCAGCCTATCCCTTAGCCTTGTGTAGAAATCAAGCATTGTATCAACGGTCTTATACGTTTTTAAACATTCGGAGTAGTCCGTGAGCGTCTGTACATAATACCGCTTTGAGTTGTTTGCCATAAACGCGGGCGTTGACTTAAGCTTTCGATAATCGGAAATCAAGAGCTTTTCCCTGCTGTTAAGCGTTTCTTCGCTTTCGTCTTTAATTTCCTTTGTCTTTTTGATTTCATTGTCAAGAGATTTAAGGCAATTGCGCATAATCTCCGCCGCGAAAAACGGACCTTTTTCAATGTCGGTGAGCGCGGTTTGACATGCGTTTTCAATTTCCGCTGAAATATCGCCCAGCGCAATTTCAGCGCCTTTTACCGTAAGCGCCGCCATCTCGTCTATTTTGTCGGTAACATACCTTTTAGACGCTTCACCGCCCTTTTTCAGAGAGCCTATTGAAAACAGCGGGTTTAAATCCTCGTTAAAATCAAGCCTCGGCACAACGCCTGCTCTTGACGCAAGAAACGCCGCGTCGGGAGTGACCTTGTTTGCATATATGGAAAGCTGTAAATCATCGACAAAATTCTTGCGGAGATTTTCTCTTAATCTGAAGAAAAACCTTACCGAAAGATATGACAAAATTTCCCCAAGCGGTATTTCAACACCGCTTATGTCATATGCAAGGCAGGTAAAAGAGCGGTTTCCTCCCTGACCTAACAGATTAAGCGACATTGCCTTATCAGCGTCGTCATCTTTCTTATAAATAAATTCCGCCGCGGAGATTATCTTTTCCGCCGCCTTGACTATCGTCCTTTCGTAAGTTTCCTCTGCGCTTGCGATAAAGCAGGCGTTAAACGGGGGTTTTTCGGACTTTATCTCAAAGGAGTTTGTGTATTGCTGAGAAAACGGCGTTTTTCTGCACTGGAATTTGTCAATATCGCTTTTAGTGAGTATGGTATATGCATAGTAATTTGCAAGGTTTCTCGCGTCTGTTTCAAAGAGATGCGCGGTGTCGCCTGCAAACATAAGCGCGTTTACCTTGACCTGATAGGTATTCAGGCTTGAAAACATTTCCTTTAAAATGTACCCGAAGTCGATAATCGAGCCGGAAAAAATAGGATCGCCCATATTGCCCGTTATAATGATTTCGAGAGGAGAATCGGATCTTGAAAAATCGTTGATTATTGCCGTAAGCTTTGAAATGATTTCGTCAATGTAATGAAACAGCGCAATTCTCCCGCTTTGCCGTTTCCACAGACCGTAAGTCGGAGGATTTTGGGAATAGTTTTTGAGGTTCATGTCAAACCATTCAAGCGCGAAAGGCGAAAGCAGGTCGGGATTGTCGAGGTACTTATACACTGATTCATCAATGTTGATTGCAACTTTTTCGGAGTCAAGAAGCACAGAGCCGTGAAATTCAGCGCCGTTTACGTCCTCCTCAAAACCGAACGCGAAATAGCGTATTCTGTCGGTATTTGCACTAAATCTGTTTTCGGCGATATCCTTAACGCGCATAAGGCAGTCGGCGCCGTTTTTTCCTATGCCGACGACAAGAAGTCTTGTCATTCCGAGCATATTTTTCTCGCCGTCGTAAAGTTTTAAAACGCGGTCGGGTTTAAGCCATTCAATTTGTTTTTCTATATCCATAACAGCACCCCGTTATAAGAATTTACTCAATCAGAGGACAGAGTTTAAGCCGAAACAATGTTGCTTGAACACAACTTCATTATAGCATATTTAAGTCATTTTGTCAACATTATACTTTAACCCGCAATTCTTAACTTCCTCAAAAAGTTCTGAAATATCAATCGGAAAACCATTTGATAATATTGCATAAAGTTTTGCAAAATTTGTGTTTGAAATGCACAAAAGTGCGTGACAGGGGCAAAGCGCGGAGTTTATCTCGGATTTTAAGGCAGTTTGCACAAATCAAGCGTGGAAAAATTGTGAATGGTGACGTTGCAAATGGCAGGTGCGCATTTTTTCAACCTGCACTGCAAACCAACAGTACCTCTCCCCTGCCAACTTTGATAATTACAACCTTAACGCATATTGAACGCGCCCGAATGATATTTGGGCGCGGTTTTTTTACTCACCTGCCCTGCTTGTCAAACGCTTTTTAGATTGAATTTCGACGTGAATTGCTCCGCTAAATTCGTATAATATGCGTTATGCGCAAAGAGGTGAAAAACCTCGAAAGTCGGTTTTCCGCATGGGAAAGCGGGATTTCGGCAGATGCAGGAGTTTCGGTTCTTGGTGGCAACAGTTGAGGGAAATCAAGTTGTTGAATTTGCAATTCGGATTTGCTCATAGGATTTGCGAAAACGGTTGAAATTAAGGCGGGGAACGGATTGGCAAGGCGAAACTTTTATGATTGGGTGTAGAAAAGTGCGTTTATTGAAATGCAAAATGAATAAAAGCGCGGGCGTTATTAACGGAACACGTTTGCTTGCGGAGGAAAACGACAGCACCGCTGAAAAGTGCGTTGCTTGCGGGAAACCTACGGAATATGACGAAACAACTCCCGTGAACGAGCGCAATTACTACGTTATAGGCGCGGGGCAGCTTTGTGGCGCGTGCTTTGCAAAGCTTTACCCGTTCGGCATAGATCAATAAGGAATGAAAAAGTCGGTGAATAAATTGAACGAAGAAATCAATGCTGCGGCAATTATGGACGAGCATGTTGAAAAAGCGTCTGCTTTGAAAATTGAAACAAAGCCGTTGAAGGACGCACCAAACATAACTGTTGCTTATTTATTGACGCATAAGCAGAAAAAATATCTTGTTTTTAAGCGGACTGCGGACTTTTTAACAGCCCTTGTTTCACTGGTTATTTTAGCCGTTCCGTTTTTAATAATTGCGGTCATTCAGAAAATTAGTGCACCTAAAGAACCCGTGTTCTTCACGCAAACGAGAATAGGTCGCGGCGGCGAACCATTTAAACTGACGAAATTCAGAAGCATGAAAAGCAGCGCGCCCGCCTACTGCTCTACAAGCAACTTTGTAAATGACGGTGAATACATAACGCCGTTTTGCAGGTTTTTGAGGAACACAAGCATTGACGAGCTGCCGCAGTTGTTTCAAGTGCTGACGGGCAAGATGAGCCTTATAGGACCGCGACCTCTGATACCGCAGGAGGAAGATGTACATAAAATGCGCGAGAAAGCCGGAGTTTATCAGCTGAAACCGGGAATTACGGGTTGGGCGCAGGTAAACGGAAGAGATCACGTTAGCGATGATGAAAAGGTAAAATTCGACGCCGAATATCTTAGAATGTTCAGCTTTAAAATGGATCTCAAAATTTTCTTTCTGACTGTTAAAAAGGTTTTGAAGAGGGCGGATATAGCTGACGAGGAGATTAACCATTCCTGACTATAAAAACTGTGAAGAAGGAACGCAATGAAAAAAATAGCAATTGTTTCTTTAGGATATTTCTGGACGCCTGTTGAATCAGGTCCGACAAGATTTTTTGATATTACCAAAGCCTTTTGTAATGCAGGATACGAAGTCGAAGTCATTACAACCGACTTTCAGCATTTTGAGAAAAAACCAAGGAATATTGAAAAAATCCGGTCGCAGAATTATCCGTTTAAAATAACGTTTATCCCTACTCCCGAATACAAGAAAAACGTTGATATAAAGCGAGTTGTAAGCAATATTTTTGCGGCGAAAAACGTTGGAAAATATCTGAACGAACACATTAAAGAATACAGTGCGGTTTATTGTTCTATACCCGCAAATAATGTCGCGTCAAAAGTGTCGGAAATATGCAAAAGAAATTCCGTGCCTTGTGTGATAGATATTGAGGATTTATGGCCGGAAGCAATGTCAATGGTCATAAAAAACAAGTTTATATCTAAAATCCTGTTTCATTCATTTTATCGTGATGCTGAAAACGCCTATAAAAATGCGGACGGAATAATTGGCACTTCGGAAGATTATACCGACAGAGCGTTTAAAAATCAAAAGCTGAACATTCCTAAAGACACGGTTTATGTCGGCTGCAATCTTGATGATTTTGATAATGGAGTAAAAACATTTAGCAGTGAAATAGATAAACCAAACGGAGAGTTTTGGGTCACTTACGCAGGTTCTATAAGCACAAGTTATGATATAAAAACTCTGATTTCGGCTGTAAACGAGTTAAATAAAAAGGGCGAAACAGACATTAAACTCCAGCTTCTCGGTACAGGTTCAACAAAGGCTGAACTTGAGATGTGGGTAAAAGATGAGAATATGGAAAATGTTAGATTTTGGGGATTTACGCCATATCCTAAAATGGCGGCGGTGCTGTCAAAATCTGATGTAGTTGTTAATTCATTTGTAAAAGGTGCGCCGCAAAGTATTGTAAACAAGGTTGGCGATTATCTTGCAAGCGGGAAACCGATGATAAATACGCTTGAAAATCCTGTATTTTGCAATTTGGTAAGCAGGTATAAAGTCGGTGTAAATATTGAGCCGGAAAACGTTGAAATTCTTGAAAGAACAATCCTTAAGATAAAAAATGACAGCGCGCAAAGAATTGAATACGGAACTAATGCAAGGCGTCTTGCGGAAACCGAATTTGACAGAAAAACAAGCTATCTTAGAATTGTAGAAATGATAAAAAAGGCAGAGGAGAAAAATAGCACAGGAAATGACAGATAAGGCAATAGAGAAAGAGCAAAAGGCTAAAAACATCGGCGGGGGGGGGGACTTCCCGGAGGATAGGTTACATAGACGCCCTAAAAGGTTTTGGAATAATATGTGTAGTTTTAGGACACGTTGCGGGAGGATATAGAACAGCGGGAACATTTCCCGATGCGGAATGGCTGTTAAAGGCAATTTATAATATTACATACTGCTTTCATATGCCTTTCTTTTTCATTCTAAGCGGATTTGTATTTTTCCGTTCGTACTTTGATGAAAATTTAAAGCCCAAAATATCAAAACTAAAATGGCAAATATTAAATCTGGCTGTGGTGTATGCGTTTTTCAGTATTGTGTACGGTATTTTCAGAATGATATTTGCAAAGTATTCAAACGGAGAAACAAATATTTCGGATTTATTGATGATATGGGCGAAACCGATTGCAGAATATTGGTATTTATATACATTGATTTTTCTGTATCTTATTTTTATGATACCGGGAATTGTAAAACAAAAAATTTTGATACTGATACCGTCAGCTTTGCTGATATGTATATTAAGTATATATGTTAATGTGTGGTCATTGGGAAGTATAATGTATTATACGCTGTATTTTTGTGTGGGCATACTGATTTCAAGGGGAGAAAAACTTTTTGAAAGCAAGATTTTTACAGCGTTAATATCATTAACGTCAATTGCACTAATGACAATTTACAAAGGAGATATTGAGGGTTTTAATGATGTACAGATAATAAAAATAGCCGTTGCGCTCGGAATTTCTTTAGGAATTATATTTTTATTCAAACAAATTCCGATTTTGGGAGAAAATCCTTTTCTTAAATTATGCGGACTGCATTGCCTTGAAATTTATATAATACATGGTTTCTTCACGTCCGGCAATCGTACAATTTTGCATTTGCTCGGCATAACAGAGCCATATACAAGCATTTTGCTGAACTTTATAATAAGTCTGCTTGTTCCGTTTGCAATAGTTTGGCTATTTAAGAAAATAAAAATATACGACTTGTTTTTCAGACCGATTTATTTTATTAAATCAAAAATGATAAGGAATTGAGTTTATGTATGATTATTTAATAGTAGGCGCAGGACTGTATGGTTCGGTGTTAGCAAATGAAGCAAAGAAAGCGGGGAAAAAAGTTCTCGTAATCGAAAAGCGTTCACATATAGGCGGGAACATATACACCGAAAACATGGGCGGAATAAATGTGCATAAATACGGCGCGCATATATTCCATACAAACAATGAAAAGGTATGGAAATACATAAATCAGTTTGCTGAGTTCAACCGCTACACTAATTCGCCTGTTGCGGTGTATAAGGACGAAATTTACAATATGCCGTTTAATATGAACACATTCAGCAAAATGTGGAATATAAAAACTCCAGAACAGGCAATGAAAATCATCGAAGAACAGCGCGGGGAAATAAAAGGAGAACCAAAAAATCTCGAAGAACAGGCAATAAAGCTTGTCGGCAGGGATATTTACGAAAAACTTGTAAAAGGCTACACCGAAAAACAATGGGGACGCGACTGCAAAGAACTTCCCGCATTTATAATAAAGCGCCTGCCCGTAAGGTTTGTTTATGACAACAATT
>CANQOJ010000113.1 GCA_947625455.1 uncultured Clostridia bacterium
GCGCTCCGGGGGTGCAGCCACGGCTTTGGCGAAGCGGAGAAGTTGTCCGAATAGGCGAAGCGCTGTTCCCGCTTCGCCAAAGCCACGCGCGCAGCGCGACAAATTCGCGAAGCGAATTTGTGTGGCTGCACCCCCGGAGCGCGCCGGCGCGGTTTAACAGAAGAAGCGCGTTTGCTCCTTGCGGTACAAACAACTTTTTCTGGTTAAAGTTGGTTTGATTTCAATTCTTACCTCTAAACTCTTACCTCTAAAGGGTGAAGCGCTTTTGCTCCTTGCGGTTAGGGCAACTTTTCCTGTTCAAAGTTGCTTTGACTTCAACTCTAGCTTCTAGCTTCTTAATCTCTAGCCCCTAGCTGTCCAAATTAACTATTCTTTTAAGCTGTTCTTCGGGCGTTGCAAGCGAACCTATCTGAATTGCGTAGTGGTTGTAGAAGCCGTGGAAATCCGAGCCGCCTGTTTGTATAAGGTCATATTGTTCGCAGATTCCCGCGATATCACGTTGAGTTTTCTCATCTGCGCTTGAATGGTAAACCTCAGCGCCGTCAAGAAGCTTTTCCTTTGCCAGTTCTTCAATAAGGTCAAGGCTGTCGAAAACCTTTGGGTGGGCGATAACGGCAATCCCGCCCGCCGCCTTTATCATTGTAAGCACAAACCTCACGTCGGGATAAAAGTCGGCTTCGGACTGCACCTGACTTGCGCACAAGCCGTCCTTTGCGTCAAATATCTCGTCATATACATTCCCGTAAAGCTCGGTCGTATACCCATAGTCCATAAGCGCGTGCATTATGTGGCATTTGTAAATAGCCTTGCTGCCAGCGGAGTAGCGCAGAATGCTTTCAAGCGTTATCGGGTACTTTTCAAGGACTTTCATAGCCAGACTTTTCCCAAGCTTCATTCTGCCCTCGCTTGTTCTAAGGCACAAGCCCTCAAGCCTGTCGGGCTTCTGGGGCATATAGCACAGGATATGTACTTTTTTCCCGCGGCTGCCGTCAATTGCGGAAAATTCAACGGCGGGAATGACCTTGACGTTATAACGCTGACCTAAAACGTAAGAACGCGACAGTGAAGCAAGGCTGTCGTGGTCTGTTATGGCGATACAGCGGACGCCGTTTCTGTCCGCTTGTCTTATGATGTCGGAAATCCCCAGCGAACCGTCCGAAATGGTGGTGTGGCAATGTAAATCTGCTTTCATAAAAGCCCCCTTATGCGTTCAGACTGACGATAAAGCTTTATATGCGCCGTCAGCTGAGTCTGACTATCTTTACGGTTATTGACTATGGTCTCTTAAAGATTAAACAATACATACGACTATATTATATCACTTTTCAAACTTTTTGTCAACATATTATTATAAATAGGTGGGGATATAAAAATATTTTCAAAAAAATTGTTGATTTTTTCACTGTAATATGTTATAATTTTTACAACTGTATAAATTGATTTTTATAAGGGGGATTGGGAAGTGGAGAAAAAGCTGTCTTTGTATGGGTTTAATAATCTTACGAAAACGCTTAGTTTCAACATTTACGATGTTTGCTACGCAAAGAGCGAGCGCGAGCAAAAGGATTATATCTCGTATATTGACGAACAGTATAATTCCGAAAGGCTTACGCGCATTCTTTGTGATGTAACGGAAAAAATAGGCGCTACGGTGCTTAATATTTCCAAACAAGATTACGATCCGCAGGGCGCGTCCGTAAACGTCCTTTTCGCCGAGGGCAGTATCGATCCTACGCATATTGACGAGTCCTGCAATAAAGGAATGGGCTTTTTTTCCAACATGAACGGCGAAACCATACACGCTCACCTCGACAAGAGCCATATAACCGTTCATACTTTCCCCGAATATCACCCCGACAAGGCTATTTCAACGTTCAGAGTTGATATTGACGTTGCGACCTGCGGCGAGATTTCTCCGCTTAATACCCTTGATTATCTTATCGGCTCGTTTGATTCGGACATCATCATAATCGACTACCGCGTCAGGGGATTTACGCGCGACGTATCGGGCAAGAAGTTTTTTATTGACAGCAATATCACTTCAATCCAGGACTTCATAAATCCCGCAACCCTCACAAAATATGACGCCATGGACGTAAACGTATACCAGTCCAACATATTCCACACAAAAATGCTTATAAAGGAAATAGAACTTCAGAACTATCTTTTCAACACCGACGTTTACGAAATTCACCCGCAGGAGCGCCTTGAGATTACAAACAGCTTAAGGCGCGAGATGATAGAGATATTCAGCGGAATGAATATTTACTGAAAGGCGGTGTGAAGCTTGAAGCTTGACCAAACCCGCGCTCCGCTGTATGAAGCCATGAAAGAACACCGCTTAAACCGCGTTGTGCCGTTTGATGTACCGGGGCATAAGGGCGGGAGAGGAAACGAGGTGCTTACCGAGTTTTTGGGGGTTGACTGCCTTAAAAATGACGTAAACTCAATGAAACCCCTCGACAATCTCTGCCACCCCGTTTCCGTCATAAAAGAAGCGCAGGAACTTTGCGCTGACGCTTTCGGCGCGGAGAACTCGTTTTTTATCGTAAACGGCGCAACGGGCGCTGTGCAGGCTATGATTATGTCCGTGTGCAAGGCGGGGGAGAAAATCATACTTCCCAGGAATGTTCACAGAAGCGCAATAAACGCACTTGTTGTATGCGGGGCAATTCCCGTGTATGTAAATCCCGGAGAGAACAAACAGCTCGGCATACCTCTGGGAATGACGCCCGAAGATGTTGAGAGGGCGATTGAGGAAAATCCCGACGCGAAAGCCGTTCTTGTGAACAATCCGACCTACTACGGCATATGCTCGAATTTAAAGGCGATTGTGGACATAGCGCATAAACACGGGCTTATGGCGCTGTGTGATGAGGCGCACGGAACGCATTTTTATTTCGGGAAAAATCTTCCGCCGAGCGGTATGTCGTGCGGTGCGGATATGTGCGCGGTTTCCGTTCATAAAACGGGCGGGAGCCTTACGCAGAGCGCTGTTCTGCTAATGGGCAAGGGCGTTGATCCCGACTATGTGCGCCAGATAATAAACCTCACCCAGACCACAAGCGCGAGTTACTTGCTTATGGTGTCGCTTGATTTGGCGAGAAGAAATCTTGCGCAGAACGGCGCGGAGTTCTACGCAAAGACCGTCAGCTTCTCCGATTATGCCAGAAGCGAGATAAACAAGACGGGCGGTTATTATGCGTTCGGCTCGGAGTTATGCAACGGCGCGGATTTCTATGCTTTCGACAGTACAAAGCTGTCGGTTCATACAAGGGAGATAGGACTTGCGGGGATAGAAGTTTACGATTTGCTGAGAGATGAATACGGCATACAGATTGAGTTTGGAGATATAGGGAACATTTTAGCGATAATAACGGGCGGAGACAGGGCGCTGGAGATTGAGCGGCTGTTAGGGGCATTAAGCGAGATAAAGCGGCTTTACGGCAGAAGTCCCGCAGGGCTTTTCGACCACGAGTACATCAACCCGATAGTTGTGACAACGCCCCAGCAGGCATTCTACGCCGAGCAGGAAACCATGCCGATAGACAAGACGGCAGGCAGAGTTTGCAGTGAGTTTGTTATGTGCTACCCGCCGGGGATACCTATCCTAGCGCCGGGCGAGAGGATAACCGAGGATATACTCGACTACATCAGATTTGCGAAGGAAAAGGGCTGTAACGTTACGGGGTGCAGGGATATGAAAGTAGAATATCTCCAAGTTATAAAATAATGGGACGCAAGAACAACACCCGTATACAAAAATACAACTACAAGCGCAAAATGCGCGAATATAACAACCGAAGCAAATTGTTCAACGGCAACGTCCGAAGCCCGGGAGAGTTTATATTTATCTGGGCGCTGATTTTCGCTTATATAGTCGGAATGTGGATATTCTTAATGAATTTGGGACTTCATAAGAGCGACTATGCTGAAGCGGAGCTTTCGTTTGAGGGTATATACCGCAAAAACGACAGTATGGTGTTTACGCTTTCGGGAAAGGAATATACCGTGTGGGCGAGCGCCTGCGACATTGACGGAGTGTTGTCGCTCAAAGAGGGCGACAGGCTTTCGGTGATAACCGCAAAGGACAGCCTTATAAGCGCGGAATTTGACGGCAGAACGCTTGTTGACCAAACGGCTGTAGAAAAAAGCGACGCCGGGCAAAAGCAGACTTGCTCGATAATTTTCGGCATTTTTGCGGCGCTCTGGGCGGTCTTTGTAGGTTTTTCGGTCTGGGTAATGTGCAACGCGCACAAGCTCCCGCTTTGGCTTGTACATCTGTTTGTAAAGCCGAGCTATATAAACCGGCCGCCGAGATGATTTGATAATTAGATTATTAGATGACAAAAAAGCCGTTTAAACAGAAAGGAGTAATTTATGGAACTTTGGTTCACGGAAAACCACACCTCTGGTGTGAAATTCTCGATTAAGATAAAAGAACATCTGGTGTCCGAACAGAGCGAGTTCCAGAAGATTGACATTCTGGACAGCTATGATTTCGGGAGAATACTTGTGCTTGACGGGTGCCTTATGCTGACCGAAAAGGACGAGAAGATATACCACGAGATGATTACTCACGTTCCTTTGAGCGTAAACCCGAACATAAAGCGCGTTCTTGTCATAGGCGCAGGCGACGGGGGAACAATTCGCGAACTTTGCCGTTTTAAGAATGTTGAGCATATTGACATGGTTGAAATCGACAGGCGCGTTGTCGAGCTGTGCAGAGAGTATCTCCCGCAGACGACCTGCTCGCTTGACGACAAGCGCGTTCATATGCACTTCGAGGACGGTCTTAAATTTGTCAGAGGCGCGGAAAATGAATACGACCTGATTATTGTAGACAGCACCGATCCTTTCGGACCGGGCGAGGGGTTGTTCACAAAAGAGTTCTATGGGAATTGCTATAAGGCATTGAAATCGGACGGCATACTCGTAAATCAGCACGAAAGCACGTTCTATGACGAATACGCCCAGGCTATGAAACGCGCACACAGCCGCATAAAGTCGTTTTTCCCGATTGCCCTCGTTTACCAGGCGCATATCCCGACATATCCCTCAGGACACTGGCTGTTCGGCTTTGCTTCCAAGAAATACCACCCCGTTGATGATTTCAGCGCCGAATGGTGGCTGTCGCAGGAGCTGAAAACGTACTATTACAACCGCTTTGTGCATATAGGATGTTTTGCGCTCCCGCAGAATGTACGGGATGTCCTGCGCGAAACAAAGGGAGCGGATTTATGAGAAGCGCTGTTACAGAAGCCAAAGGAGCGGATTTATGAAAGTGACCGACAGAAAAACGGGGATTATATGCACCGTCATAACCGTAATTCTGGTCGGAGTGTTTTTCTTTCATACCGTTGTTTCGGGATTTTCGGAGCTTTTCGCCGAGCCTGTTGAACAAGGCAAAGGCGTAAACGGCGATATTCAGGAGTATTACGCCGTGTATGCGCAGGAAGTAACAGAAGTAAGGCACAGCTTTCTCGGCGCGCACTGGTATTCCGAGAAATATTACGTCACGGCAAGCGCTGACGGGATTAATCCCGTGGTGATAAAGGCAGACGAAAGCTGGTTTTCGGAGAATTTCGGCGCGCAGGGTGTTTCTAATTCTCCCGTTAAAATTACGGGAATGTTAAAGCTTGTGAAAGACAACAGCGCGCTTGATATTGCGAAGATAAACGCGGGTATTGAAGAGCTTGGGCGCGTTGACAACGTTTATTACGCAGACGTCGGGTACACTTCAACTGCCGTGATGAAGATTGTCGCGGGGATTATTCTGCTGACGGCGACGATAACATTTGTGCTGATGATGATATTTTTCAGAATGGAAATGCTAAACAAAGTCACGGGAAATTTGATGTGCATATTGTTTATAATTCAGCTTCTGGCGTTTGTTGTTATAATGATAGTGATAAACTGAAAAATTATATACAGGGGGTAAAAAAATTGAGCAAAGCATTGATTATAGGCGCGGGCGGCGTGGCTTCGGTTGTTGTGGCGAAATGCTGTCAGAACAGCGAAGTGTTTTCGGAAATCATGATTGCGTCAAGGACGAAGGCGAAATGCGACGCATTAAAGGAAAAATGGCAGGACAAGACGAAAACCGTTATCTCAACGGCTGCTGTAAATGCCGACAATGTTCCCGAACTTGTCGCATTGATTAAATCGTACAAGCCCGACATTGTGATGAATATCGCGCTTCCGTATCAGGATTTGCATATCATGGACGCCTGCCTTGAATGTAAAGTCGACTATCTCGACACGGCGAATTATGAACCCGAAGATACCGCAAAGTTTGAGTATTCCTGGCAGTGGGCATATAAAGAGCGCTTTGAAAAGGCGGGGATTACCGCTGTTCTGGGGTGCGGGTTCGATCCGGGCGTTACGGGGGTTTTCTCGGCTTATGCGCAAAAGCACGAGTTTGACGAGATAAACTATATCGACATTCTCGACTGCAACGGCGGCGACCATGGTTATCCTTTTGCAACAAACTTCAACCCCGAAATCAATATCCGCGAAGTCTCCGCAAAGGGCAGCTATATCGAGGACGGCAAGTGGGTTGAAACCGAGCCTATGGAGATAAAGCGCGTGTACAACTTCAAAGGCGTAGGCGAAAAGGATATGTACTTGCTTCATCACGAGGAACTTGAAAGCCTTGCGCTGAACATCAAGGGCATAAAGCGGATACGCTTCTTTATGACGTTCGGGCAAAGTTATTTAAACCATTTGCAGTGCCTTAAAGATGTGGGAATGACAAGCATTGAGCCTATTATGTTCGAGGGGAAGGAAATAGTGCCTTTGCAGTTTCTGAAAGCTGTTTTGCCCGATCCTGCTTCATTAGGACCGAGAACGGTAGGCAAGACCAACATAGGCTGTATATTCCGCGGCAAAAAGGACGGCAAGGACAAGAACTACTATCTCTACAACATCTGCGACCACCAGGAATGTTACAAGGAAGTCGGCTCGCAGGCAATTTCGTACACAACGGGCGTTCCCGCAATGATAGGCGCTATGATGGTGCTTACGGGAAAATGGAAGAAAGCGGGCGTTTGGAATGTCGAGCAGTTTGATCCCGATCCGTTTATGGACGCGTTGAATAAGTGGGGATTGCCGTGGGAAGAGGACAGAAATCCTGTTTTGGTTGACTGAAAGGAGAGCTGACAATGGCTG
>CANQOJ010000114.1 GCA_947625455.1 uncultured Clostridia bacterium
GAAGCGGAGAAGTTGTCCGAACAGGCGATATGCGCTTCCCGCTTCGCCAAAGCCACGCGCAGCGCGCGCCCAAATTCGCGAAGCGAATTTGGGTGGCTGCACCCCGGAGCGCGCGGGAGCAGGCGTGCGTTGAAAAGGAAAAGGTTGTTTATACCGTAAGGTAACAAACAACCTTTTTCTGATTAAAGTGCGTTTGAGCCTAAAAGCTTGCCTCTGTAATGTTACAAGAGACTATTTCATCAATTATAACAAATAATTATTTAACAGCTTGCATAAGATTTGATTTGAGCTTCTCCAGTGTTGACATAAGCGCTTCCAGCTCGCTGTCCGAAATGCCGTCCAAAACGGTCTTGTCGGCTTTTGTAAGCGACCTCAAAACCTTTTTGTACATCTTCTTCCCTTTTTCGGTTATGCACACATGCGTTTCACGGCGGTCGTTGCTGTTCTTCTCACGGCGCACTATACCCTCGTTCTCCATATTACGAAGCGTAATGCTCACGGTCGGCGCTTTTTGTCCCGTAAGATTTACAAGCTCCAACTGCGTAAGCGTTTTATTCTCCATAAGCGGTTTCAGTATATGGCGATAAGAATACCGCATTCCGATCTTGTCCATATCGCGGCACACAAGTTCCCCATACAAATAGCTCACTTCATTCAAACTCTCTACGAATTTGTTGCCGTTGTGGGAAATAAAATTATTATTTGACGCTTTCATTGAAAATCCCTCTTCCTGACAGTACCATACAACAAAGTTGCATATCTCTTTATATTATTATACAGATATTTTTGCAATTGTCAATATAATTTTGTCATTATTCCCACGATTTAAGCAAGATTTGTACATTTTTATTACAATTAGTAATATAAACAAATTTTTTTGTATTACTTTGTCTATTTTGACCTTAAATTGCGCCAAAATAAATGTTCCCTAAAACGGTCAATATACACGGAAAATTATTGACAAAATCAACAATAAATGGTATAATTTAATAAGGTATTTATAAACCTGTCAAAATTAGACAAGCAAACAGGTTGGTATATTTTTAAGAGGAGTTAATTATGAAAATAAAATGCGTTAAGGGAATGAGAGATTATCTGCCGAATGAGGCGGAATTGCGCGAAGAAATGCAGAACAAAATCTTCGAGGTGTATCGGAAAAACGGATTTTCAAGGATTATGACGCCTGCCGTGGAGGACGCGGAAAATCTTGACAAAAGCGACGGGGGCGATAATCTTAACCTTATCTTCAAGATACTAAAGCGCGGTGAAAAGCTCTCTAAGGCGCTTGAAAATAACGGTGAGCTGTGCGACCTTGGTCTCAGGTACGACCTGACGCTTCCGCTGACGAGATATTTCGCGGCTAACAGGCAAAACCTCACGCTTCCGTTTAAAGCTGTACAAACGGACAAGGTCTACCGCGCTGAAAATCCGCAGAAAGGCAGACTTCGCGAGTTTATGCAGTGCGATATTGACGTTATTGGTGACAGCGAGCCCGAATGTGAGATTGAACTTATTGCGGTGACGGCAAAGGCGCTTGAAGCGCTTGAAATCGGGGAATTTACCGTTAAAATAAACGACAGGCAGGTATTGAACTCAATGCTAAAAAAATGCGGATTTGCCGAGGAAAACTTAGCGTCTGTCTGCATAAGCTTCGACAAACTCGACAAGATAGGCGCGGAGGGCGTTGTTAACGAGCTTCGGGAAAAGCAGTTTGACAGCGCGGCTGTGGACAAGTTTGCGGATATTCTCAAAAGCCTGCCGATTGACATTGACAAAATGCGCGAGATTGTCGGAGACAACGAGATTTCAAGGCTTGCGCGGATTATTGAACAAAGCAGGCTGATTGCTGACGGGAAGTACGATATTGTTTTCGACGCGTCGCTTGTCAGAGGTCAGGGGTACTACACAGGTACTGTTTTTGAAGTGAGGAGCGACAAATTCGGAAGTTCAATTGCGGGCGGCGGAAGATACGACAAGCTTATAGGAAAGTTTTTGGGCGAAGATATTCCCGCGTGCGGTTTTTCCATAGGATTTGAGCGCATTTTCAGCATTTTGTGCGATATGGGAAAAACAGCGGGCACGAGGAAAAAAGTTGCCGTGCTGTATGAAAACAGCTTTTCAGATGCATACAAAAAAGCCGAGGAATTGCGCGCGGAATATGACACGGCGCTGTTTAAAAAGCCCAAGAAGATGAAAGCCTTTCTGGACAGGCTTCAGAACAGCGGATATATCGGCTTTGCATACGAGGACGGGAACATTCGGGAATTTTAAGCGCTGTTTGAAATGCCGAAGAAGATGAACAGGCTTCGGAGCATTTCAGACGGGAAATTAAAGGACGATGAGAAAATTATGCAGAAAATTTTGATTTTCGGTAATGTGGGATATGAAAACGGCGAAGTTTGCGGTGCGGCGGCTTATGTTGCGGCAGGACTTGTGAAACTCGGCTTCTGCGCGTCGGTTTTTGCAAGGATAGAGAAAAAGGACGAGGAGAACATACGCGCGTTTTTCCTGAAAAACGGAATTGACGAGGGCAACTTGTTCACTGATGAATACAAACTTTGCGACGAGGGAATAAGCGCGGTTTTCGTTACGGGGGATTTTGTTGCGGACAGCTTTGGAATGACGCTGATTATGGAAAATTCCGACAAGTACAGAGGGCTTGAAATCCCTATCATTTTCGATCCGGGCATAAGCAGGAAAAATATCGGTGAAATTGCCGACAGCTTAAACGAGATAGCGAGGATTTCAACCGTATTTGTGCCGTCAAGCGAGGATGCAATTGAACTTTGCGGTATGACGGACGCGGAGAAAATTGCCGAGCATTATCTGAAACTCGGCGCGCACAAGGTTGTGGTGACTCTTGACAAGCAAGGCGCTTTTTACAAAAGCCGTGTTGAATGCGGAAGCGCGCCTGCTTTCCGCGCGGATAAGGTTGTTGATACTACGGGCGCGGGCGGCGCGTTTGCGGCGGGGCTTATAAGCGGTATAGCGGAAGAACTGCCTTTAGGAGAGGCGGTTGTGCGCGCAAATGCCTGCGGGTGCATGGCAATACAGCACGAGGGGTTTTATATGCCCGACAATGCGCTGCTTAGGGAGTACATGCTTACGCACAGGTTTGTGGTAGAGGGCTGTAAGGACTATTGAAATGCCGAGAACGCTTTATATTTCAGACCTTGACGGTACGCTTCTGAAAAAGGACAAAACTTTGTCAGATTATACAAAATCCGCGCTGAACAGGCTTATAAAAAACGGCGCGGCTTTTACATATGCAACGGCGCGTTCGTTTTCAAGCGCAAGACCGCTGGTTTGCGGTATTGACATTGAAATACCTGCCGTTACATTCAACGGGGTTTTTATTGTTGACGCTAAAAGCGGAGAGCATATTATAGAAAATGTTTTCAGCAGGAAAGCGCTTGATTTGGCGAAAAAGTTCATTATATCCAACAACCTTGCGCCTATTGTCTACTCGTATATTGACGGCAGAGAGCGAGTTTCGTATCTTGAAAGCAGGCTAAGTGATGTTGCGGGGTATGTAAATTCAAAAGACGGTGATGAAAGACTGCGGGCGGTTTCGGGCTATAAGGATTTGTTTGAGGGAAATGTGTTTTATCTGACATTGTTCAACGTCAGCGATACCGAAAAATGCGACAGCGTATTCTGCGAGGAAAACGGGTTTTCCCGTAACGTGCAGAATGACGACTACAACGATATGGTGTGGTATGAAATTTACAGCAAAAACGCTGGTAAAGAAAAAGCCGTTTTACAGTTAAAGAAGCTTATGGGCGCGGAATGGCTGGTTTGTTTTGGCGACAATTTCAACGACAGGGAGATGCTGAAAATTTCGGACATGGGAGTTGCCGTGGAGAATGCGTGCGAAGAATTAAAACAAACGGCGGATATTGTTATCGGAAGCTGTGAAAATGACGCGGTGGCGCGATTTGTGGAACAACAGGAAAGCATCAGCCTTGATAGAACCAAGCGGTTTGAAAATGCCGTCAATTCGGCATTCAAGCGTGTAAAAGGCGTGAATGGTTCGGTTGGCACGCAAAATGAAAAGCTTATACATTCAACGCTTAAAAACTATTATGCGCCGTATTCTGATGAACAGGAGATAAAAATCGGGAATTATTTCGCGGACGCGGTATCCGAGGACGGGATATTTGAAATTCAGTCGAAACAGCTTTACCGCCTTTGCGGTAAGCTTTCAGAATTTCTCCCCGCAGCAAGAGTGAACGTTGTGTACCCGCTTATATGCGAAGCGAAAACCTTGTTTATAAATGAAGAAAGCGGAGAAATTTACGACAATTTGCGCGCAAGGAAAACAAACACGCTGCTGCCGGCATTTGAGGAGCTTTACTCGATAAGGCGGTTTTTAAACGACGAAGCGCTGACGGTGATAATAACAAGGCTGAAGATTGAAAACCGCATTTACTTCAGCGGTGAAAAACTGCCCGACATTAAAAACAGGCGGGAAATAAAAAAGCTTAAAAGCGAGAAAGTGCCCGTTGAGATAACAGAGGAAATAGTGCTGAAAACCCGCGGTGATTACAGGCGGTTTCTTCCCGCGGGGCTTTCGGACAGCTTTACGAAAAAGGAGTTTCTGAAAACAGCGGGCGACGCGAAAAGTTCTTTAAGGCTCGAAGTTTTAAGGGCGGTAGGTTTGGTAAAACAAGTAGGTAAAAGAGGAAAAGAATATTTATATCGGCTAGAGGCTAGAACTTAAGAGGTTAGAAGCTAGAGTTGTAGTCAAAGCAACTCTAAAACAGGAAAAGTTGCCCTATTCGTAATGACTAGAACGCACCTTTCCTGTTCAAAGTGCGCCGGTCCGGCGCGCTCCGGGGTGCAGCCACGGCTTTGGCGAAGCGGAAAAGTTGTTTGAATAAGCGATATGCGCTTCCCGCTTCGCCAAAGCCACGCGCTGCGCGCGTCAAATTCGCGTAGCGAATTTGAGTGGCTGCACCCCGGAGCGCCCGGACATGGTTTGAGAGGAAAAGCGCGTTTGTTGCCTTGCGGTACAAACAACATTTTCTTGGTTAAAGTGCGTTTTAACTTAAATCCTTACCTCCTACCTCTTACAGCGTTATCCGCCGTAAGGCGGATAATGCGCTTACATCTAAAAGGAGCAATTATGATTACATTTATTGAGGGCAGTGCCGTTTTTGACGTATCGGGAAAAATGCGGGAAAAACTTTGTGATACGCTTTCGGAAAGCGACAAAAACGTTTTTCTTATCGTTCCCGAACAATTTGAGTTTGAAACCGAAAAGTCAATCTACTCAATGTTAGATGAACGCGGTTTGTTGACCAAATTAAGCAAAGTGAACGTTACTACGTTTTCTTCCCTGTCGTGTGACATTCTCGCTAAATCGGGAGAGGATTTGCCTATAGCTGACGACATTATCAAAACTATTGTGATGAACAAGGCTGTAAGGGAAGAAAAAAACAACCTGACTGCGCTTAACGGCGCGGCGGACAAAAGCGGTTTCTGCGAGAAAATGATAAACACCATATCCGCGCTTAAAACCGCAGGACTTACCGCAGACGACATAAGCGGAGAAAACGGTCTGTTTCCGTCTGACGGCGAATCAGGCATGGACCTTATAGTAAGAAAGCTGTCGGACGTGGGGAGAATATTCAGATGCTATAACGATATGCTTTCAAAATATACGGACAGCCTTGATTACACGAAAAATGCGGCGGAGATTATTGCAAAAGAGGACAACGTATATTTTGACAATTCGTGCGTGTTTGTCGACTGTTTCAACGACTTTACGGGAAGTCAGCTTGAATTTATCCGCAGAATGACCGCAAAAGCCGAAAATACGGTGTTTGCGATTGTTGCCGATAATAACCGCGAAAACCTTTTCGGAAGGATTTCCGCACAACGCGACAGGATACTCGATTTTGCGAAAAACGAGGGCATTGAAACGGAGATTATAAGCGATAACATTGAAAAAAGGCTGAACGGCGCGCTTGGCGAGCTGTCGGAAAACATTTTCGGAAACGGGAAAAGCGACGCTGACGCAAGCGGAGTTTTTGAGCTTGTGACGGCTAAAGATGTTTACAGCGAAGCAGACTATATCGCGGCGAAGATAAAAAACCTATGCCTTGACGGTGAACTTTTGTACAGAGATACGGCGGTTTTGTGCGCTGACGCTGAAAACGGAAAGTATATAAGAAACGCGCTCGAAAAATACGAAATACCGTTTTTCCTTGACATTCCCGAGCCGATTTTGTATCAGCCGTTAGTCAGCTTCTTTGTTTCACTGCTTAATACTCTTAAAAACTTTACGGCAGACAACGTCTTAAGCTGTCTTAAAACGGGATTTTACAGCAAGCCCGATAAAGACGGCAAAACTGCAGCTGTTTCAAACAAAGACATTGACGTTTTTGAGAACTTCATTCTTGAATGGAATTTATCGGCAAAACACCTTAAAAAAGAGTTTAAATTTGCTGATGAAAAGGATTTTAATCAGATTGACGCGGAGAAAATCAGGAAAGCTGTCGCTGAACCAATTTTAAAACTGCGTGATGAAATGAAAAACAAGGACGGCTCGGAAATTACGCGAATGCTGTACAGCTTTGCGGTGGACAATGTAGGGCTTGAAAGGGCGCTGAGAGCAAGGTGTTATGACAACAGCGGAGATGAAAAAACGCTTGACGCTGACGCGCTTAGAGTAAATCAGCAGGTTTGGAATCAGATTGCGGAGATATTAAGCGCGCTGGAAGCCGAGCTTTCGGGAATATATGTAACAATTGAGGAATACTCCAGGCTTTTCACCGAGATATGTGCAAACACAACCCTCGCAAAGCCCCCGCAATTCCGCGACTGCGTACTTGTCGGAGATATAAACCGCACAAGGGCTGACGGCGTTAAGGCTGTGTTTATAGCGGGCGCGTCATATGAAAATCTGCCGTCCGTGCCGTCGGGAATGGGCGTATTTTCGGAATACGAGGCTGAACGCATAACGGATATTATCCGCAAAAACACAAACAGCGAAGATGCACGCCTTATTTCGTTTATGGACTTTATGGGCTTTAAAGAACAATATTGCCTGTCGCTGTACAGGACATACAGAGCGATTTCTCTTCCGACAGAGTTTTTG
>CANQOJ010000115.1 GCA_947625455.1 uncultured Clostridia bacterium
ACCGGAAGATTTTCAGAGAGGGTTTGGAGAACGGCTGGATAGATGTTCTGGAAAATGTCGGCAAGCGAAGCGGAGCATATTCTGCGGGAGCAAAAGTTCACCCGTTTGTTCTGCTTAATTACAAGAATACCCTCAACTGGGAGTTTACGCTTGCTCATGAAATGGGACACGCGATACACTCTTATTTGTCGAATAAAAATCAGCCGACAGTGTATTCGGATTATGTAATTTTCGTGGCGGAAGTTGCGTCAACCTGCAACGAAAGCCTGCTTATGCGGTATCTGCTGAATAATACGACAGATAAAAAGAGAAAGGCGTTTCTGGTTAATTATTTCCTCGAACAATTCAGAACAACGCTTTTCAGACAGACAATGTTCGCTGAATTTGAACTTATGATAAATGAAAAAGCCGAGCGCGGAGAAACGCTCACTGCTGAAAATCTCTGCGAGATGTATCATAAACTGAATGTCGATTATTACGGTGATGATTTGATAGTAGACAGCGAGCTTGATATGGAATGGGCAAGAATACCGCATTTCTACTACGATTATTACGTTTATCAGTACGCAACGGGATTTTCCGCGGCAATCGCGCTTTCAGAGAGGATATTGAACGAGGGAGAAAGCGCTGTAAAGGATTATATTGAGTTTTTGAGCGGCGGCTGTTCAAAAGATCCGATTTCGCTCCTTAAAGGCGCGGGCGTTGATATGACGTCCGAGACTCCTGTAAAGAACGCAATGAAGTTGTTTGAGGAGCTGCTTGATGATATGGAGGCTCTGATTTGATTAAAACAGAGACAGAGGAATCATCGCAGGAAAGCAAAACAACCCTTGATAATATAATTAAGATTTGTCAGATGTTTGATTTTCCGACTGCTGTATTTGACAGTGATTTTAAATGCGTTTACAGTAAGGATAATCTTATAGAATTAAATGCCGAAATTGACACGACTATATCCGATAACATAAAAAACGGCAGTGATTTTTTCACAACTATCTTTATGATAAAGGGAGTTCAGTACTGCGCAAAAGTGTTGAAGATGGACGGATATTATATCTGCGGATTATTTAGCAGCAAAGAACTTGGCGCTATGGCAAGAAATACCGATTTCTTCAGTCGTGTTCTTCCAAGCCTTGCTTCTGTAAATTATAATTTGTCAAGTATTTGGGGATTAATGCATGGGATAAAGGGTGATGATTTATTAGCCGGTAAAATGCGAAAAAGTCTTATGCGGATACAAAGCGTAACACAAAGTATTCTTGAGTATGCAAATGTATCTCTAAAATCTCCAAATTCTGTAAGAATTAACTGTTATGAAATGATTAGCTCGCTGGTAAACCGCTGCAATACACTTTTATCGAAAATCGGAAGATATATTGAATTTGTGGGAGAAAGCAAAACGCCTTTGTATATCTACGCAGATACCCGCCATGCAATGTCAGCCTTTATAAGCGCACTGCAAAATTCGCTTTTGTATTCAAGCAGAGATTATATTCCTGTGGTAACTCTGTCAAATTCTGTGGAGGACAATAAGTCTTACGCCGTTTTAAAGATAAAAAATGACATATCCTATTATAACCCGCGCCCGAATGAAAGTTTGTTCATAAACAATAAAATAGGCTGCGGTATACCGATTATAAAGTGTTTTGTTGAAGAATGCAGCGGACAATTTGAATTTAAAACGGAAAACGATACGGCATATACGCTGATTAAACTTCCGACTGTCTATGTACATCAACAAGAGATGCCTATTTTTGAATGCGGAGAAACTGCCTATTACGAAACGGGTATTCCGGATTTCTTGGAACTTAAAATCAATGATGTTATTGAATTTTTCGGCGATACTGATTTTGTTTAAATTTCAGCTTATTTTCACGCTGTTTTCATAATAATCAGGTATAATCGTGTATGTAGAGACAAGCAAAGTTGTTTCTGCATTAAACGGCAATGTTCATAATTTTTTCTCTTTATTATTTTTTTAGGGCGTTCTTAATATCTAAAGGACGCCCGCTTTTACTTAATGGTCGGCAACGGTTGAGCGAAATTTCAGACAGGTTTTTAATTAATGAAAAGAGGTGCTGTTATGTACAAAATTCTTGTGGTTGATGATGAAGAGCATATACGCGAGGTGCTCAAAGAGTACGCGGAGTTTGAGGGGCACGAGGTTGACGAGGCAAGCGACGGTATGCAGGCAATCGAAATGGCAAAGGCAAAGGACTACGATATAATCATAATGGATATTATGATGCCGAGGCTTGACGGCTATTCTGCGTGCAAGGAAATTAGAAAATTCAAGCAAACTCCTATGATGATGCTTTCCGCAAGGGGCGAAGAATACGACAAGCTTTTCGGATTTGAGATAGGCATTGACGATTATGTGGTAAAGCCGTTTTCTCCGAAAGAAGTTATGGCAAGAATAAACGCGATAGTAAAGCGAAATTCCGCGTCATCTGCGCCCGCGGCGTCAAATGACGTGGAGAAATTCGAGGGGCTTGAAATCAACTTTGTTTCACGAAACGTTTATATTGACGGCGAAAAGGCAAATCTTACGCCAAAGGAATACGATTTGCTGTTCTATCTTGTCAGAAACAAAAATATCGCGCTTACAAGAAACAAATTGCTTGAAGAAGTGTGGGGCTATGACTTTTTCGGCGACGACAGAACAATCGACACGCATATAAAGATGCTTAGAAACAACTTAGGTCCGTACAGAAAGTTTATTGTAACGCTTAGGGGATTGGGGTATAAATTCGAGGTTTAAAATGAATTTTTTCCGCAGTATAAAGTTTCGCGTCTGGACGAGATTTGTTATTATTGTGCTTGCAATGTTGGCAATTACTTACATTTGTCTGATTGCAATGTTTCCTATGTTCTATGGGTGGATGAAATCATACGAGATAAACGAGGCGTTTGTTGAAATTCGTTCAAACTGGGAAAGCGATAATTTCGGCGACATATTAGATAAACAGGCGTCCGCAAAGAAAATGTATATCGAAATTATCTACCCTAATAATTCAACAATTATTGTAAACCGCCTTGGCGGAAGTCACTCGCTTGCTATGATTTCAAAAAAGGATTTTATAAAAAGCGTGGACAAATCCGAAAACGGGCTTATTTATAAAACCTTTAGAGATGAACAAGAGGACAACTTTATACAGATGCTGGGCAGTTATATCGGAAACGACAGAGAATATCCCGATGCGTATGTTTTCATTTTCAACTATCTTCAGCCGATAGGAACAACAGTTCAGATTTTCCAAAATCAATTTTATATCGTCGGAATGCTGATATTGATTATGACGGTGTTTATGTCCACGGTATTTTCAAATAAAATCTCGGAACCTATTATCCGTATAAACAATTCCGCCAAAAAACTCCCGCAGGGACAGTTTGACGCAAAAATCGGAAAACGGGATTATATGGAGATAAAACAGCTTGCTGGAACATTGTCCGAGGCGTCAAAGGAAATAGCAAAATCCGACGACCTGCGCCGTGAACTTATGTCAAACATCTCTCACGACCTGCGCACTCCTCTCACTATGATAAAGGCTTATGCTGAAATGATACGGGATATTTCGGGAGACAATCCCGAAAAGCGCGAAAAACATCTTAAGGTGATAATTGATGAAACTGACAGACTTTCGTCGCTTGTAACGGATATTCTCGATTTGTCAAAACTTCAGGCAGGCGTTGCGGAGCTGAATGTTGAGACATTTAACTTGTCGGAGAATGTAACGGGCGTTGTTTCAAGGTTTGAGGTCATAAAATACAACGACGGCATAACGGTAGATTTGCAGGCGGAGGAGGATATTCGCATTTCTGCTGATATTTCAAAGCTTGACCAGGTTATATATAATCTGATAAACAATGCGGTGACTTATGTCGGAGAAGATAACACCGTGTTTGTAAGGCTGTTCAGAAAAGACGAGGGGATTGTGCGCTTTGAGGTTGAGGACCATGGCGAGGGTATTTCTCCCGAAAATCTGCCGTATATCTGGGACAGGTATTATAAGGTCAGCGAGCGCTCTGCAACTCACAAGCGCGCTAAAATGGGAAGCGGAATAGGACTTTCAATAGTAAAAAGCGTGCTTGAACAGCATGGGTTTAAATACGGCGCGGAAAGCAGTCTGGGAAAGGGAAGCAAGTTCTGGTTTGAAGCGCCTGAGTATTCTGAAACTCAACCGCCCGAAGAACCAAAAAAACACAAGCTTGAACTTAAAATCCAGAAAAAGCAATAAACTTAAAGGGAAATTCACAAAAGTGAGTTTCCCTTTACGCATATCAAACAAGCAAAAAAGAATAAAATAAACCAAAAAACGACGAAAGGAACATGTTATGATTTGGTTGATTGTAAAACTTGCGCTTGAAAATTTATTGCTTTTCGGACTTCACTTTGAGGGAAAGAACAACTTTCCAAAACAGCTTTCCGCTAAAGAAGAACAGCGATGCCTTGAGATTATGTCATCAGCCGAAAGCACAGAGTTTGAGAAAAAAGAGGCACGCGATAAAATAATCGTTCATAATTTAAGGCTTGTGGCATATATCGTAAACAAAAAATACCCCGACTTTGCCGATATTGACGACCTTGTTTCAATCGGAACGATCGGTCTTATACGCGCGGCAGAAACCTTTGATCCCTCTAAAAATAACAAGTTTTCTACCTATGCTTCCAGATGTATTGATAATCCAATTGCACCCTTACGGAAGAATTATGCTGGCTAATATGTTTGTCATATTTAATGTGAAATTTTTGTGAAATATATTGACATCATGTCAGAACGGTGTTATACTATCAGTAGTGACATAATGTCAGAATAATTCACCAATAAAAGGAGGTCAAAAAATGCCGAAAGGTTCACCGGAACTTACAAATGCCCGCAAGGAGGAAATAATCAACGCCTGCGAGAAGCTGTACAAAACCAAAAGTTTCAAGGATATAACGCTTAAAGACATCAGCAATGAAACAAGTTTTACGCGCACTTCTATCTACAATTATTTTCAGACGAAAGAAGAAATTTTCCTTGCGCTTTTACAGCGCGAATATGAACTCTGGAACGCGGAATTAAGTGAAATTATGCATAAATTTCCCGCGCTTACAAAAGATGAATTTGCGGATAAACTGGCGAAAACGCTTGAAAACCGCGCGCAGTTGCTTAAAATTATGTCCATGAACCATTATGACATGGAAAGCAACAGCCGTTCCGAAAGACTTGCGGAATTTAAAGTTGCATACGGAAATTCTCTGCGGGCGGTGATGAATTGCCTTGAACAGTATTTCCCCGAAATGCCCGCCGAGGACAAGCAGCGGTTTTTGTACACATTTTTTCCCTTTATGTTCGGAATTTACCCGTACACTTTCGTTACCGAAAAACAGCGGACGGCTATGGAAAAAGCGGGCGTAAACTACGCGCTTATGACGATTTACGAGATAACGTATAATTGCGTGAAAAGGCTGTTGGGGGAGTGAATATGAAAAAACTTTTGATTATTCCGACAGCGCTTTGCCTTGCTTTTTGCATATCGGCTTGCGGTGACGCTAAACAGGACAGCGGACAGCAATCAGATAGCAGTCAAGACTATGAAAGCGAAATTTCTTCAATCGGTACAAGCGAAACCACATCAAGCATTGATGAAAAGGAGCAAACGCAAATGAAAGTGAAAATTCAAATCGGAGATAAAACTTTTACGGCAAAATTAGAGGATAACGATACGGCGAAAGAGTTTGCACAGATGCTGCCGATAAGCGTTGAAATGCGCGATTACGGGGGATTTGAAAAGGTAGGCTCGCTCGGCAAAACCCTTACTTCAAATGATAGTCAGACAACAACCTCCGCGGGAGATATTGTCCTGTACAACTCCGACCAAATCGTTATTTTTTACGGCTCAAATTCCTGGAGTTACACAAGATTAGGGCATATTGACAACTTCGGCGATATAGAAAACGGGAATATCACAGCGATATTCTCGCTTGAATAAACAATTTTAGGAGGAATTATCATGGAAAAAATCACACAGACAGCAGGCAGAGACCAACTCGGAAAATTTGCTCCCGATTTCGCGCATTTCAATGATGATGTGCTTTTCGGCGAGAACTGGAACAACACTGACATTGACCTGAAAACGCGCTGTATAATCACGGTCGTAGCGCTGATGTCATCAGGCATAACGGATACTTCGCTCGTGTATCACCTCGAAAATGCAAAAGCTCACGGAGTTACCCGCGCTGAAATTTCCGCAGTTATAACGCATGTTGCATTTTATGCAGGCTGGCCAAAAGCATGGGCGGTGTTCAGAATGGCAAAGGACGTGTGGAAAGACGAAGAACTTACAGACAAAGACAAGTATCAGAACACAATTCTGTTCCCCATAGGCACGCCGAATGACGCTTTCGCAAAGTATTTCATAGGTCAGAGCTATCTTGCGCCGATTTCAAAAGAACAGGTAGGAATATTCAACGTCACGTTTGAACCCTCTTGCCGGAACAACTGGCATGTTCACAAAGCCGACAAAGGCGGCGGGCAAATCTTAATCTGCGTCGGCGGGCGCGGATATTATCAGGAATGGGGCAAGCCTGCGGTTGAAATGAAACCCGGCGACTGCATAAACATTCCCGCAGGCGTGAAGCACTGGCATGGCGCGGCGCCCGACAGTTGGTTTTCACATCTGGCAATTGAAGTACCGGGTGAAAACGGTTCAAACGAATGGCTTGAACCTGTTGATGATGAACAATACGGGAGTTTGAAGTAAGTAAATAATTTTAGGAGGAAACTATTATGATGAATTTTGTGTTTAACAACCCTACTAAACTGCTTTTCGGAGTTGGAAAACTCGGAGAACTGCACAACGAAAAACTGCCCGGTAAAAAGGCGCTCTTGCTGTTGTCAAAGGGGCAGTCCGTACACAAAAACGGCTCTTACGATAAGACTGTGGAGGAACTGAACAAGGCAGGTGTGGCATATGCGGAGTTTGCGAAAATTATGGAAAATCCGCTTGTTGAGGTTGTGGAAGAAGCCGCAGAATTTGCAAAGCAAAACGGCTGTGATTTTATAGTTGCGCTTGGCGGGGGAGCGGTGCTTGATTCTTCTGTTGCAGTTGCTACAATGG
>CANQOJ010000116.1 GCA_947625455.1 uncultured Clostridia bacterium
CCCCAGTGCTTTGCAAGGCGGTAACATTCCTCCGCAACGTTCATGCTGTGGGTATACCGCTTTTTTGAAAGTAACTCCTTTATCAGCTTTTCATAACCGTCAAATTCTTCATATCTGCTCATTATGTCCCTCAAATTGAATTTTTAAACAATCCGTTTTCGCCGATAAATTCTAAAACCTTGTCCGGTACAAGTCCTAAAACGCTTTCGCCGTTTTTCAGCTTTTCGCGTATCTCGGTTGAACTTATGTCGACAATCTGCGCTGGCAGGACTTTTATTCTGCCTATCTCGTTTGCATATTCAAGCATATCCGCCAGATTATCGCCGCCCCTTGCGACAGCGCAGACGGTTGATTCCTTTAAAATGGACTCATACTTAAACCACTTTGTAAATGAAAACAGCATATCCCCGCCTATTATCAGATACAGTCTTTCGCTCGGATACAGCTTTTTTAACTCGCGGATAGTGTTTATTGAATAGCTAACCCCGCCCATTCTGCGCTCAATATCGCTTATTTCAATCTTACAGCTTCCATGAGAATAGCCCTCTCCTATTTCGGAAAACGCAAGCCTGCACATCTCGGCTCGCTGTTCAAACGGCAAAAGCTTTGTCGTTTTATGCGGGCTTTCATAGGTCGGGATTATCAGAAGTCTGCGCAGTTTCAGCTGTGAAATTGCTTCTTTTGCGAGGTGGACGTGACCGTTATGGACAGGATTGAACGCGCCGCCCAAAATTCCCGTTTTTTCAGTCAAACTCGATCACCCGCTTTTTTGGATCTTTGCTTCTGCGAAACAGCACGAATTTCCGTCCTATAACCGCAACAACCTCCGCGTTAAGTTTCGGCGCGATTATGTCGGCAGCTTCCCGCGCGTCAAAATCGCAAGCTTCCTGCACGCCGAGTTTTATAAGCTCGCGTGCGTTTATCGCGTTTTCAAGCTGATTTATTATCTCGTCGGAAATTCCCGACTTTCCGATGTAGAAAATGGGCGACAGGTTCATTGCCTGTGAGCGCAGATTTGCGCGCTGTTTACTGCTCAGCATTGTGAAAATTTCTCCTTTAAAATGTCCGAAAGCCTTTCAAACGCTTTCGCGCGGTGGCTTATCCTGTTTTTCTCCTCGTCGCTTATTGTCGCCATACTCTCGTCTTCGTCAAGCATAAAAATAGGATCATAGCCGAAGCCGTTTTTTCCTACAGGCTCACAGCCTATGTAACCGCTGACTTCGCCGCGCACGGAATACTCGTTGTCGTCGTCGAAAATGAAGTATATCGAGCACACAAACCTTGCGTCGCGAAGTTCTTTCGCAACTCCGTGCATTTCTTCAAGCACCTTTGCACAGCGCTCTTTGTCCGTTGCATTTTCGCCCGCGTATCTTGCCGAATAAACTCCCGGCGCGCCGTTTAAGAAGTCAATTTCAAGACCGCTGTCGTCAGCTATAGTCGGAAGTTTCAAGCTTTCGTAAACCGCTCTTGCTTTTATGTGAGCATTTTCCTCGAAAGTTTCGCCGTCTTCAACTATCTCGTCGGTAAAGCCTGCGTCTTTCATTGACAGCACTTCAAACCCAAACGGCGACAAAAGATTTCTAAATTCCCGTATCTTGCCCGCGTTGTTTGAGGCGATAATAAGCTTACTTCGGGGTTTTTCCCCGCTGTTTGAACTGTTGTTGTTCATAAAAAACCTTTCTCCGTAAAAATTTTTTAAGATTGATAATAAGATTATACCACAAAATTTCCCGTCTGTCAATCACTCAAATAAACCGTCTACATAAGCTTCGGGGATAAACGGCTGTAAATCGTCGATTTTTTCTCCTACTCCCACAAGTTTTACGGGCAAATTAAGTTCATTCTTGATTGCAATAATAATTCCGCCCTTTGCCGTGCCGTCAAGTTTTGTAAGGACAATGCCCGTTATATCCGCGCTTTCGTTGAACAACCGCGCCTGGTTTACGGCATTCTGACCTGTTGTCGCGTCAAGCACCAGAAGCGTTTCAACGCTTGCGTCGGGGAGTTCGCGGTTTATTATCCTTGCCGTCTTTTTCAGCTCCTCCATAAGATTTTTCTTGTTATGAAGTCTGCCCGCGGTATCGCAAAGTATAATATCCGCGCCGCGCGCTTTTGCCGCGGAAATTGCGTCAAATACTACGGCTGACGGGTCACTGCCCTCGGAATGTTTTACAATGTCAACTCCCGCTCTGTCGGTCCACACGTTTAGCTGGTCAATCGCCGCGGCTCTGAATGTATCCGCCGCCGCAACAATGACCTTTTTGCCGTTGGCTTTAAACTTTGCCGCCATTTTGCCTATGGTAGTTGTTTTTCCCGCGCCGTTTACGCCTATGACCATAATGACAGACGGCTTGGTACTGAGGTTCAAATCGTTTCCGCCCGTCAGTATCTCGGAGATTATGTCCTTTAAAAGCTGTTTAACCTCGGCAGGCTCGGTTGTTCCCGTTTTCTTTACCCTGTTTCGCAGTTCTTCGCATATCTCCGCGCTTGTCTGTGCGCCTATATCGGAAAGAATAAGCGTTTCTTCAAGTTCCTCGAAAAATTCTTCGTCAATTTTCGTAAATGAATTTATTATCTGCTCAATCTTGCTTACAAAGCCGTCCTTTGTTTTGCGCAAACCCTCGCGTATCTTGCTCTTGGATTCTTCGAGTTCTTTTTCGTATTCCTTCTGAAACTCTATATCGGACTCGTGGTCGGTGAAAATCGGCGAGCCGCTGCTTAATTTTTCAAGAAACGCAAGCCGCTCTCTGCTTTCTTCCTCCGCCTTTTCGTCCTTTTTCTTCCATTTGTCAAATAAACCCATAAGTTCTCCTTAATGCGTAATCGTTTATTTTATAATCTCGTTCAGTTCATCGGAAAGTTCGTCCGAAAGTTCCTGTCTTAGCAAGCGTGAAACTCCCTTTTCCTGCATAAATACGCCGTACAAAACCGAACATCCCTCAATAGTACCGCGCCTGTGGGTTATGACCATAAGCTGAGTGGTTTTGCTGAACTGATTGAGGTAATGTATGTATTTTTCAACATTCACCTCGTCAAGCGCCGCGTCTACCTCGTCAAGCATACAAAACGGCGTTGGTCTGTGCATAAGTATCGCGAAATAGATGGTTATGGCAACCATTGTCTGTTCTCCGCCCGAAAGCGAGATAAGGTTTTTTATGACCTTTCCGGGAGGCGCTGCTTTTATTTCTATGCCAGAATTAAGCACGTCGTCGGGCGCTGTCAGTTCAAGTTCCGCATGTGAACCCGGACCGAAAATCTGCGTGAATATCTCCTTGAAATGCCTGTTTATATCCTCAAAGCTTTCAAGAAAACGCGTCTTTATATCTGCCGTAAGCTGTTCAATAAGCTTTTCAAGGTCGCGCTTTGAGTTTTCTATATCGCGAAGCTGTGCCGACTGAAATTCATAGCGCTTTGAAACCTCGCGGTATTCTTCTATTGACGCCATATTGACGCTTCCTAAGTCGGTTATTCTCTTCGTCAGCTCTTTGAGTTCGGTTTCGGCAGAGGGTAAATCTTCGGGGATTTTTGCCTCCTGTTCAGCCTGAGATACCGTAAGTTCATAGCTGTCAAAAAGAAGCGAAACTATCCTGTCGTATTCCTTCTGAGACGAGGCTCTGCGTTCTTCAAGCCGCGCCGCCGCGCCCGTAAACTTTTCCTTGTCTCTGTTAAGTTCGGCAATGCTTTTATGAAGTTCGTTTATTTTCTGCTCGAAAGTTTCAATGTCCTTTACATATCGTTCAATCTCGCCGTTTTTCTCTGAAAGTTCTCCGCTTTGCTCTGCAATCTCACGCTTCAAACGCTCTATCTTCTCGCGTATATCGCGGTCTGAATTGTCTAAAGCTGTCATTGCGTCTTTAAATCCGTCGCTGTTTTCAAGCAGCGTCCTGCGGTTTTCCTCAACGTTCTTAATTTGCGCTTTAAGCGCGTCAATATCCTTTACCGCGGACATTTTTTCCATATTCAGCGCGCTTATGCTGTCATAAAGCGACTTCAATCTGTTTTCGGTTTCTCCGCGCTGTTCGGACTTTTGTGAACGTTCTTCTTCCAGCTTTTCGATTTTCTTTGATATAACGTCAACTTTCGCCTTAGCGTCAGTTATTGTTTCAACAAGGCGGTTTATCTGTTCGTCAAAACGCTTTAGAGTAAGTTCTGAGTTTTTCTTTTGAGAAGCAGTCTGCTCGGAAAGTCCTAAAATGCGCGTTATTTCCGCGCCTATGCTTATGTCGTTTCGTTCAAGTTCGCGTATTTTATCCTGCATACCCTCTATCTCAATAGAGTACTTTGCATATTCCGCGCGGCACTTTTCAAACTCCGCGCGCTTTGACTTTTCCTCCTCGGACAGTTCCTTTATCCTTGAATAAAGCGAGTCGGTTTCCTGTTTTCTTGAGATAATGCCCCCGCGGTTTATTCTTGAACCGCCCGTAAATGAACCGCCCGCGTTTACAACCTGCCCGTCAAGCGTTACAATTCTGAACTTGTAGCCGTATTTCTTGCCTATTACGGTAGCTGTTGAAATGTCGTCGACAACAGCCGTTGTTCCCAAAAGATTTCCTACTATATTTGCGTATTCGTCTGCACAACTTACAAGTTCGCTTGCTATGCCCTCAAATCCCGCCTCGGTGCGCAATCCCTGTTCATTAAAGCTTCTGCCTTTTATTGAAGTCAGAGGGTAGAATGTCGCTCTGCCTGCGTTTGTTTCCTTTAAGAATAGGATACAGCGGTTTGCCGTCTGTTCATTGTCGACAATGATATTCTGCATAACCGAGTTTAGCACCGTTTCAATTGCCGTAACATATTTTTCGGGAACAGTGATTACATCTGCCACAATGCCGTGTATACCCGAAAGTCTGCCCTGTTCTCCCGCGCTTATGACTTCCTTTACCGCGCGTGAATAGCCTTCTTTGCTCTTTTCAATGTCGGAAAGCACTTTATAGCGCTGTTTGCACTCGCTTAGCGCGGCAGTAGAAGTTTCGAGCGCATTTCTCGCGCTGTCAAGGCGCTTTTTCCTGCCCTCCGTCAGCTTTTCCAAACCGCCCAGCTTGTTTTCAGCCATAGAGCGTTCTTCTGCGATTTCCGCAGCTTTCTTCTTAGCTTCATGCAATTCTTTTTCATACTCGGAAATCTTGCTGTCAAACTCGGATACTTCGGCTAAAAACGCGTTTTTCTGATTTTCAGCTTCGTCTTTTGACAATCCCGATTGAGTAATAGTAAGCGAAAGTTCGGTTTTTTCCCTGTACGCCTCGGCAAGCCTGCTTTCAAGCGCGGAAAACTCCTCGTCGGAAGAATTGTTTTCCTTTGAAATTTCATCAAGCGTATTCTGCGCCTTTGAAATTTCCTCGTCAATCCGCTTTGCTTCGGCGTTTTTTTGCTCTATTTCTTCATTTATGCCGTCAATCTGCTTATCGAATGCGGAGTCGCTTAGTTTTGCTTTTTCAAGCTGTTCTTTAAGTTCTGTTCTGCGCTTTTCGTTATGTTCAAGGTCGTTTTCCGCAACCTTTATCTCCGCGTTTTTCTCCGATATAACATCATCCGCGCTTTTTATCTCGTTGCGCATTCTGTTAAGGCTTGCGTTAAGGGAAAGTTTGTCGTTTGCAAGGGTTTCTATCTCTTTTTCCGACTTTTCTATGTCATGTTCATAATGCTCACATTCGCCCTGATTGAGCAGAATATCATCAGACAGCTTTTGAAGTTCCGCGCGTTTTTCCTTTAACTTTGCAACGCTTACGGATATTTCGAGTTCTTTTTTCTCTGCCATAAGTTCCGTCGCAAGTTCGGCTTTTTCCGACTGCTTTTTCAAAATCGGCAGACGTTCTTCATCATTGCGTATTAAGTCATGCTGGCGGGTGATATTTTCGGTCGCCTGTTCAAGCTGTTTTTCAGCGTCGGCTTTTTTGTGAAGAAACAGCGAAACGCCCGCCGCTTCCTCGAAAATCTCTCGGCGCTGGGTATCGCGGGAATTGACTATTTCCGCAACTCTGCCCTGACCGATTATCGAATACCCGTCGCGCCCTAAACCTGTTCCCATAAGCAACTCTTGTATGTCCTTAAGGCGCGTTTTTCTGCCGTTTATGGAGTATTCGCTTTCTCCTGTGCGGTACAGCTTTCGCGATATTTCCACCTCGCTGTCGTCAATATTCAGCGCTCTGTCGCTGTTGTCAATAACCAGCGAAACGCTCGCAAAACCCATAGGCTTGCGCTCGACAGTGCCGTGGAAAATAACGTCCTCCATTTTCTCTCCGCGCAGAGTTTTTGCGCCCTGCTCACCCATAACCCAGCGCAGTGCGTCAGAAATATTGCTTTTGCCGTTTCCGTTGCTGCCGACTACGGCGGTGGTTTTCGTGTCAAACGAAAGCACCGTTTTGTCCGCAAAGGACTTAAATCCTTGTATTTTCAGTGTTTTAAAAAACATTTATCTTCCTTTATACAATCAAAATATACTCGCCTGCTTTTGGTTTGAACTCAATTTCATAACCCAGACCGCTAAGCGTTTTTATATTGCTTTTCTTTTGTCCCACAGCTTTTGAAATATTTTTCGCGTCGGTATATACGGTATATCTGCCCTTTTCCAAACTGCAAAGCTGTTTTTGCAAATCCTCCAGATATATCCTGCTTTCAACTATTTCTCTTAGCGCGGGGTGATACACCCCGCCGAGCATATCCCGCTCTACATCTGCGCTTGCGTGAAGTCCTAAACGAATTACCCTGATATTATTCTCGCTGAACTTCCGTAAAAGTTTTGCACACAAACTGACCGTTTCATCAAACGTAAATGAACTAAACTTTCCCTCCTCAAAGAGTTTGCCGAGTTTAGTGTTTTTGAGGATAACCGTAGGATAAATCCTTACGGTCTGCGGGCTTAGTTTTATAAATTCATCAGCGGTATAAATGCAGTTTTCGGGAGTATCGCGGTACAATCCCGTCATCATCTGCAGTCCGAGTTCAATGCCCGCGCTTTTGATAAGCCTTGACGCATTCCTTACGTCATCAGCCGTATGCCCGCGCTCGTTTGCTTTTAAAACCTCGTCATTCATTGACTGCGCGCCGAGTTCAACCGCCGTAACCCCGAAATGTTTAAGTATGCCTATGATTT
>CANQOJ010000117.1 GCA_947625455.1 uncultured Clostridia bacterium
ATATTATCCGCGAAGCGGATACCTCTACTGAATACTGTCCAATGTCCACTGTATACTGTCACATGGGCGTAATAATTTAGCCATTTTCTTTCCAATAGCTTATAACTCTAGGAAGAACTTTTGTGTTGGTTTCGGAAACGGCATGGAGCAAATAAACCGCTCCGTTATGCGTTTTTGACGTTATTTTATCATATGCGTAATCTTCAGACGGCTGTTTGTCGGTAAGCCAATCTTCATATGCAAAACTCCACAATACCGTTGTATACCCCAAGTCCTTTGCCGCGGCAAGCACCTTTTCGGAAAACTCACCTTTCGGCGGGCGCATAACGTACATATCGTATCCGAAATTGTCGCTGATATATTCGTGAAGCTTTGAAAGTTCATCATATATCTCTTCATCCGTACATTCGGGAAGCGACGGGTGACTGTAGGTGTGATTTCCGACAGTATGCCCCTCATCTATCATTCTGCGGACAAGCTCCGGATTTTTCTCGGCATAGTCATATGTCACGAAAAACACTGCCTTTACATTCTCCTTTGCAAGCACGTCAAGTATACGCTCTGTACAACCGTTTTCATATCCCTCGTCAAATGTCAGCCAAAGACGCTTGTTCTCGGCTTCTCCTATGAACAGCGCGCCTTTATCGCCGTACAAACTTTGCGCCTGCACAGCGCCGAGCGGACGATTTTCCGCGTCTGTTTCAACGCCCATTCCATATGCTATCTTCTTTGCGGAATATCCCGATAAATCTGTTTGTGCAAACGCAGTTGCTGCCAAAATCGACATGACAAGCACTGCCGATATAATTTTCTTCATTTTAAACACTCCTTTTTAACATTTTTAAACATCTTGTTTCATATTTAGTTTGCTTAAAATAAAGTAATTTTATTTTGGAAATTTTTTACACATATCATGCGCAAAAATATTAAAAATTATATCATTTTACCTATTGAATAATTCATGTAAATATGTTACAATAAAAGAAGTATGTGGATATATATTCCTGCAAAATATATATCTCTGTTTTAAGGAGCTTTTATGACTCAGGAATTACAAGAACTTATCTCCGTTTTAAAGGGACACCGCGTTTACATTCAAACTCACAACTTTCCCGATCCCGACGCTATCGCCAGCGCTTACGGACTTCAAGTGCTGCTTGAACATTTTGGCATTATTACCATTATCTGTCATCACGGTATTGTCGAAAGAGCGGCAACAATGAATATGGTTTCCGAATTTAAGATAGATATGACAACTGATGATGATTTGATTTACATGTCGGAGAATGACTATATAGTAAATGTTGACAGCCAGAAAGGAAACGCGAATATCCGCGACCTTATCGGAAAGGAAGTTGCGGTTATTGACCACCACCCTGTTTTCACGGAAATTGACGGCTACTTATTCAAAGATATTCGTATGGTTGGGAGCTGCTCTACGATAATTGCCGATTATTTCAGGAAAAATGAAGTTGAGATGTCGGAATCGGTTGCAACAGCGCTTTTGTACGGACTTAAATGCGATACGCACAATTTTACGCGTGGTGTTAAAAATCTTGACGTTGAAATTTTTTCATATCTGTTTCCTTATGCAAATCACCAGCTTATAAGGCGTTTTCAGTCGGGCGAAATATTCTACAAGGAGGTAAACGCTCTTGCAGACAGCCTTAAAGCTGTGGAGATAATAGACGGCGTTGCGTTTGCGTTTCTCGATTTCCCCTGCCCCGACGCTTTTATTGCCATGATTTCGGATTTTCTTATGCAGATTGAGGAGGTTTTTTTCTCGGTTGTTTTCTGTCACAGAGACGGCGGGTTTAAGTTTTCGGTGCGCTCGGAATATGACGAGCTTGACGCGGGGAGAATTATATCGGACGCTCTTGTCGGCATAGGCTCAGGAGGCGGTCACAAGTCAATGGCGGGCGGTTATGCCTCGGAAGAAAAACTGCGCAGACTTAGCACGGATTACGGCAAAATTATTCAGCATCTGTTCCTGAACATCATACACTCAAAGCAGAACAATAAATAACGTCATAAATAAACAACGTTTGCAATATTAAATAATTGCAAACGTTTGTTTTTTTAAGTTCATGCAAATTTATCCAAAAACCGCATTTTCAAAATCCTCAACAGATTCGTATGTATTGTTTTTATAAGTGATTTTCAGCGCTTTTCCGCACTTGTCAAATATGCCCTCTCCGAAAACCTCAACGCTGTCGGGAATTATTATGCTACCAAGCTTTTTGCACCCCTCAAACGCCGCGTCTGAAATCTTCGTGACCGTATCGGGTATCACAACTTCTTCAAGTTTCTTGCAGTCGCAGAATGTCCAGCTGTTGATTACGGTTACGCCCTTTGGTATAACAACGCTTTTAAGCGAAGCGCAGGATTGAAATGCGCCCTTGCCTATGCTCACAACGCTGTTTGGGATTTTCACGCTTTTAAGCTTTTCACAGCCGTAAAACGCATTTGGCGCTATTTGTGCCGTATTTTCGGGAATTACCGCTTTTGTATCTTTGCCCATATATCTGTAAAGAATGCCGTTTCCTATTATCAGATAATCGCCTTTATAATTATCAAGCCATTTTGTGTTCATAAAGGCGTTTATGCCTATGTCAGCAATACCTGCGGGCAATTTGATAACAGCCAGGTTTACACAACCGCAAAAAGCGCCGAAGCCGATTGAACAGACGCTGTCGGGAATATTGACGCTCTTTATATCCTTGTTATCGGCAAATGCCGCCCCTGCGACAGTTGTTATACCGTTGGGAATTATGACATTTTCCGCACTGCCTTTGTATTTATACAGAACATTTTTTCCTGTAATCACAAAATCGCCTTTATAATCGTTATACCATTTTGTGTTGTCAAAGGCGTTATCGCCAACTTCTTCGATTGTGTCGGGAAGAGAAATTTCAGCGAGCATTTCGCAGTTTTGAAACGCCATTCTGCCGATTTTCCGTACATTTTTCGGAATGTCAATTTTTTCAAGGCTTGAACAGTTCATAAATGTGCAGTCATTTATAACGTTTATCTCGTCGGGAATTGCGATTTCTTTAAGAGAACGACAGCCATTGAACACACCGCCGCCCATTTCCTTTAATCCGCGCGGCAATGTTACGCTCGTAAGATTTTCACAGCCAAAGAACACCGTTCTGCCGATTGAAGTTACGCTTTCGGGAATAACGACGCTTTTTATTTCGGCGCAGCGCTGAAAGGCAAAGTTTTCTATACGCGTTATATTGTTGGGAATAACAACGTTATTGTCCGCGCCGTCGTATCTTAAAAGTATTTTCCGTAATCTGAAATGCCATTTTAGACCTCCGTTTAAATTGTTACAGTTTTATTTTGCGATATATTCCTCAACCGCTTTTACAAAGAGTTGCGACAAAGACAGCCCCATTTCATCGGCAATCTGTTTATAACGCTCTTTCTCGCCTTTCTTAACGAGTACACGCACCATGTCATAATTTTTGGCGTTATAGCGGTTTTTCACTTCAGCAGACGTTTTTCCCATATTATCACCTCTTTTCAACAACCCCGCAAACCGTACTGCCTAAGCATATCCGTCTGTCCTATAAGCGTGCGGACAATATCAAGATAACTGAAAACAGGTACGGCGCCGTCACGTCCAAGCGCGTCAACTCCCGTAAAATGCGTAGAAAGTATATTGTGCGGGGGAATGTAAAACACCTCTCTGCCCTGCTCGCAGGCATGATTTGCGGTGATAAGCGCTCCGCTTTGCTCGCCTGCCTCAATCACAAGAGTACCCAGCGACAGCCCCGAAATAATCCTGTTTCTGTGCTGAAAATAATCGGCTGACGGCTTTGTATACGGCAATAATTCGCTTATTACCGCTCCCCCGCTTTCGGTTATTTCATATTTAAGGCGGGTGTTTTCAAGCGGATAGTCCACAAACATACCGCACGCCAAAACCGCTATTGTTTTCCCGCCGTTGTCAATGCACGCTTTATGCGCCGCCGCGTCAATTCCCACCGCAAGCCCGCTTGTAATGACAGCGCCCACCTGCGCAAGCTGTGAAATAATCCGCTTTGTTACGTCAATTCCGTATGCCGAGGCATTTCTTGTTCCCACTGCCGAAACCGTAAGACCGCCGTCAATGCCTTTGAGATTGCCCTTGCAAAACAAAACTATAGGCGGGTTGTCTATGTTTTTGAGCAGTACGGGATATTCTTTGTCGTCAAGAGTTATGATTTTTATGCCGTTGATGTTACATTTATTGATTATATCATTTACGGCGCTGTTTCTGATTTCCTTTGCACGTATTTTTTCATCTTCGGTTATATTGACATTGCCGTCACGTATTGCAATAGCAGTTTTCTCGGCGTTAAAGCCGAAATGTTCGAGGATTTCAAGCGTTCTTCTGTTGTACGGCTGCATAACAAGCAGCAGCCATATCCAGACTTCAACACGGCTTGCCGTAAAATCACCCCGCTTCGTTACAGCTTTTTGCAATATGCACAGCAATTAAAATCATCTTTAAATATTCACCGTCAATCGCTCGCTTATTGACATAAATATTATCTCAGGTATCATCAAGCGTCTGCTGGTCGCTTTCGTTATATGCAATTCCAAGGTGCTTGTAAGCAAGCGCGGTTGCAACTCTCCCTCTGGGAGTTTTCGCCACAAACCCTAATTGCATAAGATACGGCTCGCAAACGTCCTCAAGCGTTACGGACTCTTCGTTTAGCGCAGACGCAAGCGTTGAAAGTCCGACAGGACCGCCGTTATAGCCTTTTATTATCATTTCCAGAAAACTCCTGTCAAGCTTGTCAAGCCCCAGCTCGTCCACTTCAAGCTTCTTTAAAGCTGTGTCCGCAATCTCCCTAGTTATCTTTCCGTTTCCTATGACGTCAGCAAAGTCGCGGACGCGTTTAAGCAGGCGGTTTGCAATACGCGGAGTGCCTCTCGACCGCTTTGCTATTTCAAGCGCGCCGTCTTTCATGCACGGAATGCCGAGAATGACCGCAGAGCGCTGAACAATATCGCACAATTGTTCGGGCGAATATAATTCAAGTCTCTGCACTACGCCAAATCTGTCGCGAAGCGGTGCGGAAAGCTGACCTGAGCGCGTTGTAGCGCCTATAAGCGTAAAGCGTTTGAGCGGAAGCCTTATAGAGCGCGCCGCAGGACCTTTTCCCGTCACAATATCCAGCACAAAATCCTCCATGGCAGGATAGAGTATCTCCTCGACCTGCCTTGAAAGCCTGTGTATCTCGTCAATAAACAGCACGTCATTTGCATTAAGCGTTGTGAGAAGCGCCGCCAAGTCGCCCGGCTTTTCAATGGCAGGGCCTGAAGTTATGCGGATATTTACGCCCATTTCATTCGCGATTATGCAGGAAAGCGTTGTTTTTCCGAGTCCGGGCGGACCGTACAGCAAAACATGGTCAAGGCATTCTCCGCGCCTTTTCGCCGCCTCTATATAAACCGCCATATTGTCCTTTACCTTGTCCTGACCTATGTATTCCGAAAGCGACTGCGGGCGCAAGGTTAATTCAGTGTCAACGTCCGCTTCAACCGCTCTCGGCTCAACTACCCGCTCGCTGAAATTAAACTCGTCATCTGACATTTCAAGCATTAAATCACCACTTTCAGTTGTTGTCGTTTTTTCTTTCAATTTTCCTGTAATATAACGACGGCAAATCCCCGCCGCTGAATTTCGTTTCCTCAAAGTTAAGTATCGCGTTAATTTTTCTGTTAAGGTCATCGGGATCTTTATATCCGCAAAGCTGTGCCTTTTTACATTCTTCCACAGCTTTCTCGCGCTCGCCACGCATAGCGTAGTAATTTGCATATTCGGCGTGCGCCAGCGGGTGGTTAGCGTTAATCTTCATCAGATATTCAAGCGTTTCTTTTGCTTTTTCGTAATCTCCTCTGCAAAGAAAGATTTTCACCAAAATGAAGTAAGAAAAACCGTCATTTGCATTATATCTTAACGCCTGATTAAAGCAATACTCAGCTTTGTCAAGGTCGCCCTCGGAAAAATACGCATTACCAAGCCTTGACTGCGCTTCCGCGTCATCAGGAGAATATTCTGTCGCTTTTCTGAAACACCACATAAGTTTTGGTTTGTCGTCTACGGCTTCATACAGCTTTACAAGCCATTCAATGCAGAACTTCTGATTTTGCCGTACAACGGAATTTGACAGCGCCTGCTGCAGCTTGTCCTCGGCTTCGGGATAATTTCCCGAAATCAGCGCGTAAATGCCTTTATAAACAAGCCTTGCATTCTCGTCATGCCTTAATATCTTCATTCCGTCCTTGCCTAAAGCCTTTAAAGCGGCTTTTCTCCGGCTGAGATACGGTTGAATAAAATCTCTTATGACCACTGTCAAAAGACAAGCGACCGCTCCAATCGCCGCAAATATTGTTGTTTCAAGCATTATGTCGGCGAACTTTCCGTTAACGCCATACATTGAAATTATAAACAATATCCCCATAAAAATACCGGCGAAAAACGACGCCAGATGAGCGGCAGGCTGTTTGTTATTGTTGTTTTTACTATTCAAGGAGAACCTCCTTTGCGTGTTTGTGAGTGTTTTATTCATGCAAGATTTTTAAGTCCGAATTTTATAAGGTCCTCAACCGTGCTTTCGGTATCTGCGCCCATAAGCGCAGAGTTTATCTGTGCAGGCGAAAATCCCAAAACGGCGAGCGCTTCCATTGCTTCGGAAACGTTGTTCGAGCTGATTTGCGGCGCGCTTACTAGTTCAGCAGAGGAAAATCCCTGTTCTTTAGCGATTTTGTCTTTAAGTTCAAACACTATCTTCTGCGCAATTTTAGGACCTATGCCGGGCGATTTGGTAAGGGTTTTGCTGTCGCCCGTCGCAATACAAAGCGCTAGTTTTGACGGCGTTATGTCCGAAAGTATCGAAAGCGCGGCTTTCGGTCCTACTCCCGAAACGGAGATAAGCTGTTTAAAGCACGAAAGCTCCGCACTGTCAGCAAATCCGAACAAATCCACCGCATTTTCCGTTATATGAAGATAGGTGTACAAAAACACCTCGCTTTTCCCGTTGATTTGCGCCAAAGTGTTCGCTGTTGTACGGCAGGC
>CANQOJ010000118.1 GCA_947625455.1 uncultured Clostridia bacterium
ACTATCTGCGGACGGTATGTTTCAAACACGTCCTTCAAACGCCCGCTGTCTCTCACTGAACCTATCAGCACAACCAAATCAAGTTCGGGGTATTTTGCGGCAAGTTCTTGCTGTATAGCATAAGCGTTGTTTTCGTAAACATCGAAGATAATCAGCTTTTTCGGCGAATGTTCAGCAATCTGCCTGCACAATTCGCTTCCGATTGAACCTCCGCCGCCTGTTACCATTACGGTTTTGCCCGAAATCATCTTAAACACAGGCTCAAGGTCAAGCTGTATTACCTCACGTCCGAGCAAATCCTCAATTGCCACGTTTTTAAGATACGAAACGTCAACATCTCCATTTGTAAGCTGATATATTCCCGGAAGATTTTTCAGTTCGCATCCGCTTTCCTTGCAGATATTGAGAACTTCTCTTTTGTCCTCCGCAGACGCGGAAGGAATGGCTACATATATCTTTTCAATGCTGTATTTCTTGCAGTTCGCGAGAATATCCTCGCGCCCGCCTACAACAGGAACTCCGTTTATAAATCTGTTCCATTTGTTTTTGTTGTCGTCAATTATGCAGACAACCTTGTCGTTTGATTCTTTTGCGGTCTGAATGTCCTTTAATATCATCTGCCCCGCGTTTCCTGCGCCGATAAGCATGACGCGGTTCTGGCAGCTGCCGTGGACTTTTGCCCTGAGCAAAAGAATGAACCTGTATATAAATCTTATCCCCAGCACGAGGATAAACTGGAACACAAAGCCTATTATATAATAGGAAACAGGCATATTGTGGAAAATAAGCGTAATTCCGACCGTGTGTACCGTGCCTGTTATCAGCGCCGCAATTCCCGTGCTGATAAGTTCGTTAAAGCTTGCAAATCTCCAGATACTCTGATATAGCTTGAAAACCCAGAACACTATAATGCACACAAGCGTATATATCGGCGCAAATCTTATAAATGCGTCAAAATATTCCTTAGGTATCGCAGAATATGTACAGTCGAACCTCAGCCACAAAGCGGCAAAGTATGATATATTAACCGCGATAATATCATAAATGATAAGATATATTGATATTACGCGCCAGTGGTCAAGCTTTGCGCTTTTGTTCCACGACATCCTACCACCCCATCGGTTTTGTTTTTATTCCACAGTAACGCTTTTCGCCAGATTTCTCGGCTTATCCACATCAAGCCCTCTCGCAACGCTTGTGTAATACCCAAGAAGCTGAAGAGGTATCACCGCAAGGCTTGCGTAAAAATGGGAGTCTGTTTTCGGGATATACACCGTAAAATCGACCGTATCCTCAATCGCGTAATTTCCGTAGCTTGTAAGCCCCATAAGGTACGCGCCGCGGCTTTTTACCTCGACAAGATTGCTCACCGTTTTCTCGTAGAGTTCGTCCTGCGTCAGTATTCCTATGACAAGCGTTCCGTCCTCAACAAGCGAAATCGTGCCGTGTTTAAGTTCTCCCGCCGCATACGCTTCTGAATGAATGTAGCTTATCTCTTTCATCTTGAGGCTTCCCTCAAGACTTACGGAATAATCTATCCCTCTGCCTATAAAGAAAATGTCTCTCGAACCCGCAAACTTCGCCGCAAACCACTGCAGGCGTTCTTTATCGCCTATCACCTTTTCGATTTTTTCAGGAATGGTCTGCATTTCCTTTATATAATTAAGGTACTTTTCTTCGTCAACTTCACCGCGTACATACCCAAACTGCACTGCAAGCAGATAACCTGCGATAAGCTGTGCGCTGTACGCTTTTGTTGTGGCAACGGCAATTTCCGGACCTGCAAGCGTGTAGAACACCTTGTCAGCCTCTCTTGCAATTGACGATCCCACAACATTTACCACCGCAAGCGTCATTATTCCCCTGCTTTTGGCTTCTCTTAATGCCGCAAGGCTGTCCGCGGTTTCTCCCGACTGGCTTATTATAATAACGAGCGCGTCTTTCGGGATAAGCGGTTTTCTGTATCTGAACTCAGACGCCAAATCAACCCTTACGGGTATTTTCGCAATATCCTCTATAACATACTGCGCGGTAACTCCCGCATGATACGCCGAGCCGCACGCGACAATGAATATCTGTGAAATGCCCTTTATCGTATCGTCATCAAAGCCCATCTCCGAAAAGTCGATCCTGCCGTTTTTAACAACGGAGTTTATGGTATCTCTGACAACTTTAGGCTGCTCGTGTATCTCCTTTATCATAAAATGCTCATAACCGCCCTTTTCGGCAGCTTCGGCATCCCACTTTACTTCTGTAAGTTCTTTGCTTAATTCCTCATGGTCAATATTATAGAAAGTGACATCGCCGCCCTTTATTCTGGCGATTTCCATGTTTCCTATATAATAAACTTTCCTTGTGTATTCAAGGATAGCGGGGACATCTGACGCGACATAGCACTCGCCGTCTCCCACGCCTATTATCATAGGGCTGTCTTTTCTTGCAACGAAAATCTCGTCGGGATAATCCTTGAACATTATCGCAAGCGCATACGAGCCGCGTATTCTTACCATTGCCCTTGTAAGCGCTTCGACAGGTCCGTCGTCATGCTTCTTATAATAGTAGTCAATAAGGTCAACGGCAATTTCCGAGTCCGTCTGCGAATAGAACTCGTAGCCTTTCTTTCTCAGCTTTTCCTTTAATTCGCCGTAGTTTTCAATGATACCGTTATGTACCGCGACAACCGCGCCATCGCTACTGCAATGCGGGTGGGCGTTTGTTTCGGACGGTTCGCCGTGCGTTGCCCAGCGGGTATGTCCTATGCCGCAGCAACCAACGGTTGAATTTCCGTTGTCGGTTTTCTCCGCAAGTATCTTCAAACGTCCTTTTGCCTTTACAAGCTCTATATCCGAAGCCCCGCTGCGGACAGCAATTCCCGCCGAGTCATATCCCCTGTACTCCAGCTTTGAAAGACCTTTAAGCAGTATAGGCGCCGCCTGTTTAGAGCCGACATAACCGACTATTCCGCACATAATGTTTTCCCCTTGAATAAGATTTAGAAGTTATTGTATGCCGTATGCTTAAAACGCCCGATAAAAACAAAAATCTCAGTTTAGTGTATCTGCCGTCAAAATTGGCTTTTACAGTAAGTCGAGATTTTAATTGTCATTGAATTTTAACTTATCCTTTCACGAAAGCAGGAATAGTTTCTACCCCCCCCGAATGGAATACAAGATACAGTTTTTATTGGTACATTTTAAGTTTAAACGACAGGTCATATTCTTTGTTCTTCAATCACAATATCTCTGAACGTGTTTTAACGAAGCCGTGCATATGCCGCATGGATTGTATACCGCAAAATATAGTATCCCGCCCACACGCACACAAACACTATTATCATTATACAGTATTCGCGTTCAACTGTCAATGTGCAAAATGCAAAAAAAAAAAAAAAAAAAGGTCATTTTTTTGTGCAATAACACAAAAAATTCAGCAAAAATTTACAAAACAAGAATTTATTCTATGATATAACAATTGTAGTTAGTTTGTATGTTAAATTTTATGCATTATTTATTCATTATAGGTAGATTAGATAGAAAACCTTATAACGCAAACGTTGTTTTAAACTTAACGCTGTTTTTCTATTATGTGTCAAAAGAACCTCACCGTCACCAGCCGTAATAAAAAGTTTTGGAAAAGGTTTTCCCCTTGCTGAAACTTGACATTATCATAAATTAGTGGTAAACTGTAAATATACAAAGGAGGAGAACATATGAACGAAACCGAAAGCTATATTCAATCAAAAAAGGACGAGATGATAGATTGTCTCAGGGAACTGGTAGCAATTCCCAGCGTTATGGGTAAGGCAACCGAAGGCGCGCCGTTTGGTGAACAGCCGAAAAGGGCGCTGCTGAAAATGGCGGAGTTTTGCGAAAAAAGCGGGTTTGTTGTGACAAACTACGAAAACGCGGTAATCAGCGCAGACTTATATCCCGAAAAAGGAATTGAACTCGGGATTTTATGCCATCTTGACGTTGTTCCCGCAAACAAGGACAGCTGGGATACAAACCCGTTTGAACTTGCAGAGAAAGACGGCATTCTCTACGGCAGGGGAGTTATTGACGACAAAGGTCCTGCCGTGGCGGTATTGTATGCATTGAAATGCGTTAAAGAACTTGGTTTTAAGCTGAAAAAGGGCGTGAGGCTGATTTTCGGCACTAACGAGGAAAACGGCTCGAATGACCTTGAAATATACAAAAAGCATGATAAATTCCCGCCGAAAGTTTTTACTCCCGACGGCAGTTTTCCCGTTATTAACATTGAAAAGGGAATGATGCGCTCGACATTTTCGGGAAAAATTTCCAAAAGCAGTAAATTAGTCGGCTTTTCGGGAGGAAAAATTCCGAACGCTGTTGCCGACAAGGCAAGCGCCGTACTTCGCGGTGTTGCCATTGAAAATGCACTTTCGGCAATAAGCGCCGACAAATCGGGCGCGGAGTTTCATGCCGAAGAAAACGGCGGGCTGCTGAACATTTCGTGCAAAGGAAAATCCGCGCACGCGTCAACTCCCGAAACGGGAATAAACGCCGTTACCGCGCTGATTTCGCTGTTAAACAAACTTTTAGATGAACCCGCGCTTAAAGGTCTGGAGCGTATTCTGCCGTTTGGCGAAACAAACGGCAAGGCTATGGAGCTTGAATGTTCTGACGAAAGCGGGGCGCTTACGTGCGTTTTCAGCATTTTTGAAGCTGACGGCGAAAACTGTACGGGAACAATTGACGTAAGATTTCCCGTAAGCCGTGACCTTGCGTTTGTTGAGGACAAGGAACGAAAAGCGCTTAATTCAGCGGGATTGTCGTTTGAGGGATTTTTAGGAGATGAACCGCATGTTGTTTCGGAAAACAGTGAATTTGTCCGCAAACTCCTTGAAGTGTACGAACGGTGCGAGGGCGAAAAGGGAAAATGCGTTGCGATAGGCGGAGGAACGTATGTTCACGATATTGAGGGCGGTGTGGCGTTTGGCGCTGAACGCGGGGATACCGACTATCATATGCACGGCGACAATGAGTTCATCACTGCGGACGAACTGATTAAGGACGCGGTTTTGTTTGCGGAAGCGATTAAGCACATTAACAGTTGACAAGGGGGAAACCTTTTGGAAAAGGTTTTCCCCTTTCCAAAACTTTTTATTTCCTCAGCTTGCGCTGAGGCTGAATGGCTAAAAACGTTTGTAAGCGAAGAATAACGTTTAGTTTAAAACAACGGCGGCGATATAAAGTTTTTTTGAAATGGAGTTTGAGGGAAAACTTTTTTCAAAAAACTTTATATGGCAAACGTTGTTTTGAACTTAATGCTGTTTTTCCATTGCGGGTTCAAAGAACCTAATCATTATCAGCCGTAATAAAAAGTTTTGGAAAGGGGTTCAAGGGGGAAAACTTTTTCAAAAGTTTTCCCCCTTGTTAAATTTCCCTTGCGTTTTTACTGCATCCTATAAGGCAATGCCGAGAACTCCTCTCCGTCGTTGCTTACTCTGAACGCGCCGTTCAGAAGTTCGCAGTCTGCTGTCTGCAACAGCTTCTCCGCTTCCGCTTCGGGGCATGGGAACACAACTTTGTGCCTGAACAGCGACAGGAAGCCTGCCTGCATCTGACTTACGTTTGAACATACAAACATAATCCTGCAGCCGTTGTTCGAGCCTTTCATAAACAGCTTTTTCAACTCCGCAACAGCGTTCTGGTCCTCCGCATGAAGAGTTGCCATAAGCGCGTCGCCGCCCAGAATAATCAGAAACTCGTTCATCATATCAGAACCCAGCTGTGCGGAAAGTTCCTTTATCCTCGCCGCAGCACCGTTGCTTTCGACAACTTTCATTCCGCTTAATATGCCGCTTACCGAAAGTTCGGTGTAAACGCTGTTGTCCTTTGCCGCTATGACCTCTGCGGGAATGCCCTGTTCTTCAAGCGACTTCAGCGCCGCCGCAGTCACTGCCGCCGCCGACCTGTCATAAGCCTTAGGCGCAAGCATAAGCAGGTTTTCCGCATAATCCTCGTGTAAAATAACCGGAACATTGAGCGACACCTTGTTCGGCTCGCCTAAAAACAGCATTATCTCGCTGTTTTCGCGCACCGCAATAAGCTCCGAACGGTTGTTCCTGCGCTCGCTGAACTGAATTTGCGCGCTTCTGTCGGCAAACAGCGGTTTCTTTTCAAGATAATTGTCGATGTTTGAATCATATTCATAGGACTGAATATAATTCTTGATTTCGCCTAACTCGGGAATTTTTATTCTGACAAGCGCCGCGCCTTTTGCAGCCGAAAACAGAACGTGCCTTTCGGGAATTTTGCTCGGCATTTTCCCGCTGTTGAACAATGCTCCGAGCGATTTTTCTCTGCCCGAAACCGCAACAGCGCAGTCAACAACGTTTTCAAGCAATTCGGGCGCTTTGCCGTTTTCGGAGAACGTATTTCCTGCCAGAACAATATTTATTCCGTATTTTGCGCAGTTCTTAAACAAAATTTCAAGCGAATGTTTTCTGTTAATTCCAAAGAACTTAGGACAGCGGTCAAGCGACTTTATAAACTCGGTAAAATCGCTTATTATCGCGATAATTCTCGGAAGATAAATGTTTTCGGGGATTTCACTGTAATCCGTGTAATGCTTTTCCTTGAAACTTGCCGCGCGCGCGTTCTTTTCGCACACAAGCATATCCGCAAAATCCGCCGCGGTTTCGTCTGCGCTGTCATGAACAGCGCATCTCAAATGCGGGCAGTCGGGTTTTACAAGGTTTATAATGCTTAAATCATTGTCAAAAATCCACAACTCCGCGCTGTCGGGGTGAGTATACGCTCTTATCTGATTTATAACAGCACCAACAACATCCGCTCTGTCAGCGCCGTTCTTTCCACAGATATACGCAACATTTCCGCTTATATCAAGCCGTTCTGCGTCATCGTTAAGTTCAATTTTCGGCAGCAGCCTTGAACCCTTTTCATTCGTCAGATCCTCTGCTGTTGCGGGTACGATTATTTCATCGCCCTGTTCACCTGAAGAAACATTCTCCTCGTCAGCGCTTTCTGTTTGAGTTTCAACGGGTTGTTCGGGTTCGGTCTGCTGAACAGGCGCGGGTTGCTGTACGGG
>CANQOJ010000119.1 GCA_947625455.1 uncultured Clostridia bacterium
TACGCGGAGGTATGACATCACATGCTGCCGTTGTTGCAAGAGGAATGGGCACCTGCTGTGTTTCGGGCTGCGGCGATATAGCTATGGACGAGGAGAACAAGAAGTTCACGCTTGCTGGCAAGACATACCACGAGGGCGATCCTATCTCGATTGACGGCTCAACGGGCAACATCTACGACGGCATTATCCCGACAGTTGACGCTAAGATAGCGGGCGAGTTTGGAAGAATTATGGCATGGGCGGACAAGTACAGAAAGCTGAAAGTACGCACAAATGCCGACACTCCCGCTGATGCTAAGAAAGCAAGAGAACTCGGCGCAGAGGGTATCGGTCTTTGCCGTACAGAGCATATGTTCTTCGCGGCTGACAGAATTGCGGCATTCCGCGAGATGATTTGCTCTGACACTGTTGAAGAGCGCGAAAAGGCTCTCGACAAGATACTTCCCATGCAGCAGAGCGACTTTGAAAAGCTGTACGAAGCGCTTGAGGGCAACCCTGTTACAATCCGCTTCCTCGATCCGCCTCTCCATGAATTTGTTCCTACCGAGGAGGCTGACATTGAAGCGCTCGCTAAGGCACAGGGCAAGTCTGTTGAAACAATCAAGAACATCATTTCTTCGCTCCACGAGTTCAACCCGATGATGGGACACCGCGGCTGCCGTCTTGCAGTTACCTATCCCGAAATCGCGAGAATGCAGACAAGAGCGGTTATCCGTGCGGCGATAAATGTTCAGAAAGCGCACCCCGACTGGAATCTCGTTCCCGAAATTATGATTCCGCTTACTTGCGAAGTTAAGGAATTGAAGTTCGTAAAGGATATAGTAGTTGCTGTTGCTGATGAGGAAATAAAGGCGGCAGGCTCGAATATGAAGTATGAAGTCGGCACAATGATCGAAATTCCGCGTGCGGCGCTCACGGCTGACGATATTGCCAAGGAAGCGGAGTTCTTCTGCTTTGGAACAAACGACCTCACGCAGATGACTTACGGTTTCTCGCGTGATGACGCGGGCAAATTCCTGAACGCTTACTATGACACCAAGATTTTCGAGAACGATCCGTTTGCGAAACTTGACCAGACGGGCGTCGGCAAGCTTATGGAAATGGCGGTTACGCTCGGAAAGAAAGTTCGTCCCGAGATGCACTGCGGCATCTGCGGCGAACACGGCGGCGATCCCTCGTCTGTTGAGTTCTGCCACAAGATAGGACTTTCTTATGTTTCATGTTCACCGTTCCGCGTTCCTATCGCAAGACTTGCGGCGGCACAGGCTGCAATAGCAGAGATGAAGTAATTCACGCGCAATATAAAAACAACCTCTCCGAAATTTTTCGGGGAGGTTATGTTTTTTATATAAAAACTCAATTCGCAGATAAAGAAAGCCTTTTTTCAAGCACCTGTTCGAGTTTTTTGAAATCACAGGAACGTTTAATCAGTTTGCTGAATCGAGGATTTCCTGAAGTGACTGCGTCATAAGTTTTTTGGGCGTTTTTTTGAATTGCTTCAATATTATTTTGACACCAATCAAGTTCTTTTGCTAAAAATTCTTTTTTGTGAACTAATTTTGGCGGATCATTTTTATATATGCGAATATCAATTTTTTTAATTACTGAAGAATGAATAGGTATCATATTATTAAAATTGATGACAGCAATCAATTTGTTATTGTTGGTTTTATCTATAATTTTCATATAATCAAAGTTTTTGGGCATATTGTTATGTTTTGGTTTTGCGCTTGAAATCGGGGCGCAATATTGTATTCCGTTCAGCATTACAAGAATACCGATATAAGGTCTTTGATCTTTCCCTATTTGCGGAGAAGCAGATAAAACATTATCATCATATTTAGCCAAATCCCTGTTATATTTTATATCAACACTATATAGAGACAACTGTTTATTCATAAAATGTCCTTTCAAAAAAGAAAGCCTGAATACACAGGCTCTCAAATTCCTTATTTTCGGTAGGGTTCACGCGCTTTTATAGTTCCCACTTAACGGTAGGGTTCACACGCTTTTAAAGTTCCCACTTGACGGTAGGGTTCACACGCTTTTATAGTTCCCACTTAAAACGGTAAGGAAAACCGCCGCAAGACTGTTTGCCGATTGACAACTTGATCTTACAATTACATTATACATGATTTCGGCTGATTTGTCAAGTATTTTCCATAAATTTCTCTAACCTGAAAACACAAATATTTATTTCAAATCCTGCAAAAGTCTTTTCTCAAGCACCTGTTCAAGTTTTTTGAAATCACAGCAGCGACGGGTGAGATTCCTGTTTTTTTCCGGTGTTTTTGTGACCATGTCATAGAGTTTATTAGCTTTTTTTACAATTATTTCCTTATTGTCATTGCACCAGTCCAATTGATTATTGAGTAAATTTTTGCGTAGCACTTCAGCTTTAGTGTCATTTTTATGTGGCTTTATGTTAATCGGTTTTATTACGCTTTTGTGAATGGGTATCATGTTATTGAAATTGAGCGCGCCAATCTGGTTGCCGTTTTTATCAAAAATTTTAGAAAAGTCAATGTCATTTTTCATATGCTTATGCTTTTCTTTTGTTGATGTAAGCGGTATACAATATTCCTTGCCGTTGGTTATAACAACAATTCCTACAAAAGGTCTTGTTTCTTTATGCTCCTGAGGGGAAACAGACATAACCCTATCGTCAACTTTGGACAAATCCCGTATGTATTTCATATCAACTGAATAAAACATCAGATTATTTGACTTCATTTAAAATCATTCCTTTCAAATTTGAAAGGGCTATGTTTTATCACAGCCCTTTACTTTTAAAACTCCCACTCACAGTAGGGTCCACTGCTTTAGAAACTCCCACTCACAGTAGGGTCCACTGCTTTAGAAACTCCCACTTAACGGCAGGGTCCTCCTGCTTTTTACAGAAACATAACGTTTCCATACGCGAGCATTTCTGCCCAATTACATTATAGCACAATCCAAGAAATTTGTCAAGTGTTTTTTCGTTTACAATTGATTTTCCTTTGAAAACTCATTCAGCTTATGTTCAAATATCTGCCCGGGATTTGTATCGGGCTGTTCGGAGTATTTATATATACAGTTCTTGTCTCTGTCGAAAAGCCTTATTTCATCAAAAACTTTGCGCGTGTAAATCTCGGAAATATTCTTCGGCAAAGCCTTTACCGTTTCGATATATTTGTCATGCGGCACAGCACGCGGAGTAAGCCCCGCCGCTTTCATGGCGTTGTACCTGTCAACCGCGCTTTGCCGTGAAATCTCTTTATCTGTACATATCACGTCAAGTTCAACTTTATAGCCTTTTGGTTTTAAGTCATTACAAGTGTTTATCGGCACATTGACATTTCTGCAGGTGCCCTCAATGATAAGATTGTACTTTTCCGTGCTTAAACGTTCGATAAGTGCCGAAATCATCGCATTTACAAACGGCTGAGTGTAGTTTGCGGATTCTTTGCCGTACTGCTGTTGAATTTCAGAAAAGCAGGGGTGATTTTCCCGAAACCTGTCGCCGTCGATAACTATAATGTTTGAACATTCTTCGCTCAGGATTTTGTGAATTAAGCTTTTCCCCGCGCCGCTTTGACCGCCCAGAAGATATGCTTTCGGCAGGTCGCATGGTTTGCAGTTTGATGTCAGTTTATCGTAATTCTTCCGAAATTTTTCGTTAAACTGTTCTTGCGTATAGTCAAAAGTTTTCATCGCCTGATTGTTAATTTTCGGCGTGATTTCATTCACCCGCTTTAAAAGTTCAATCAATCTTTCCTGATATTCAACGTTTTTGTCATAATCATTCTCCAAAGGCAGTTTGTGATAAATTTCCCAAATTTCCCTGTCAATTGAAATGATTTCTTCCATGTTGTTGCCTTTGAGAGGGTAAGGATAGTTTCTTGAAATAAATCCGTCAATGCCTGCAATAATTTCGTTTGAAATTTCATACTTGAACGCTATGTCATATGCTGTAGCCATAAAAGCACCTCCGTTGTTTTTAATCAATAATATTATACAACATTTTCCCATATTTGTCAACGAAAATTCTCTTTTAAAAAGGTTATAATATAAATCAAGTTATTTCGTTGATTTAAATTTATCGCAATTTATAAAAACCTCTTGACAAATTCGGAATTTTGGATTATAATTAACATAGTTAGTCAAAACTAACTCAAAAGCCATGTGCTTTGATATTTTGAGAAAGGGTAAGATTGAGTGAGGACTATCAATGGATTTTAGTCAAAATGTGTTTGGAAACTGAAATTCAGGTAATGATACAGAAGTTGCCCGATTTTTTAGTCAGCACACGTTATTTTTAACAGACCTGTTGCATTGTCCTCAACAGTGAAAATTATGTCGGAAAAACATTTAGTACAATATTGTTCTCCCACGCTAGCGGGAATTAAAACAGGCAGTTTGTTTTCATGCGCTTTTTGTAACGAAAAAAGCATGCGCGAAAATCTGCGGGGGTATAACCGTATGCTTAGGAATAAAGGTCTGCGGTTATTGCCGTTGAAGTACCAAAACGGACGCGCGCTTGTTTATGTTTACCGTCCCGATATGCTGTCGGCAGATTTGAAAAACAATTCCGCACGCGAACTTTTGCGTTCATTCGGCTATAAAACCGAAACTCCCGAGCAATGTATAATCCGCCTTATGGAAAGGCTTTCGGAAAACAGCGATTTCCCGCATGAAATAGGACTTTTCTTAGGCTACCCGCCTGAGGACGTGAGCGGTTTTATCAAAAATAAAGCCTGCGGATATAAATGCGTGGGCTGTTGGAAAGTATACGGTGATGAAGAAAAAGCAAAGCAACTTTTCGCAAAGTACAAGAAATGCACGGCATTGTATAAGGCAAGGCTTGAAAGCGGTTCTTCCGTCGAAAATCTCGCTGTTGAAGCACTAAGTACGCCAAGAGGTGGTTTTAGCAAGGGGAAAACCTTTTGAAAAAGTTTTCCCCTTGAACCCCTTTCTAAAACTTTCATTATGGCTGATAATGATAAGGTTCTTTGGCGCATAATAGAAAAACAACGTTCGGTAACGAAGCACCGCTCCGCGGCGGCGAAACAAAGGCTAAAGCCTTAAGTCTGTTTCTTCCAAAGGCTAACAACGCGAGTTCTGATGGATACGAACTCCAAATGCTAACCACAAGTTCTATTAGTTAAAAGTTCCCAGCCTTTGGAAGAAACAGACTCACTGCGTCAGCAGTGGTTTCGCCGCCGCGGAGCTGTTTCGGCTTAAAACATGCTTTTCTTCCAAACTCCGGCTTCTATCCTCTTTTCAAACATCTGTACTTGACAAATTACGTCAATAAGAGTATAATGTAATAGTAGACAATTTTTACGTTTCTCTCTAAGGGGATGTTGTTAGATTTGATAAAGAAAATATGTTCTTTTCTTACCGCGCTGATTATGATAACGGCGGTTGCTGCGGTGAATAACAGGGCGTTTGCAGAGGACAGGGGAATACCTGTTTTTACTGATGAAGAACAGAAGTATATTGCGTCGCATAAATCGCTTAAAGTAGGATTTGTTCTCGACAGAATACCTGTTAGCCTTGCTGATGAAAAAGGAGAGTTTAAGGGAATTTCGCGCTACATTTTGGACCGTATAAGCGAAATTTGCGGAATTGAATTTCAATACACCGCGCTTCCTACAAAAGACGTTACATATGACTATCTTACGGGAGAAAACATTGACCTTGTGACAAGCGTTGAGTACAACGAGGAAAACAAACACGCCCGCGGTATACTTATAAGCAGACCGTATCTGTCAAGCCGAAAGGTTGTTGTAGCGAGACAAAAGCTTGATTTTCGGTTTGACGGCAATTATACCGTTGCCGTTTCAACAGGCTCTCAGACGCTCAAAAAGGTGCTTGAACGCTCGTTTCCGAATTTCAAGATACAGGATTACGATACCATAAGCGACTGCCTTGACGCTGTAAACAGCGGTAAAGCTGACTTGCTGATACAAAACCAGTATGTTGTTGAATACTGGCTTTCAAAGCCGAAATATGAAAAGCTGAATGTCATACCCGTAGGCGGGCTTGAAGATGAGATGTGCTTTTCAGCGGTGGTGGCATTCGGCGAAAATTCCGAGCAGTCACAGCATGACGGCGAAATTCTGATAGACATTCTCGACAAGTCAATCGACTGCCTTTCAGAGGACGAAACGGTAAACTATATCATTCAGGGCGTTATGGAAAATCAGTACAGCTATGATTTCAGCGATTTTTTTAATCGTTACAGATACGCCGTGATTGTTTTCTGCATTTCAGCTTCGGCAATCATCATACTTGTAATTTTACTTGCGCGTCAGAAAATACATATTGCCGAAAGCAGGGCAAGCGAAAAGGCAAAAGGCGAATTTCTCTCCACAATGAGCCACGAGATAAGAACGCCGTTAAACGGTCTGATAGGTTTAAATCAGCTTATGTCTGAAAATCTTGACGACACGGGCGACCTGGACAAATACCTGAAGCAGTCAACCGTGGTGTCAAAGTATCTTCTCGCGCTTGTAAACGATATGCTTGATTCCTCAAAACTCCAGGCGAATATATTCAAACTTGACAGTTCATGCATTGACCTTGCGCTTTTGACGGAAACCGTAACAACGACCGTTAAAAGCACAATGAAAGACAGAGGCATTGAGTTTACTGACGACATAAAGATAGAAAATCCCTACATGATAGGCGACAGCGTAAGAATACAGCAGGTGTTGTTCAACTTGCTTGACAATGCGGGCAAATTCACCCCGTCGGGCGGAAAAGTTATTTTGTCGCTAAGACAAAAGGCTGACGGAAACGAGATTTTGAACATCTTCACGGTTACGGACAACGGCAGGGGAATGAGCGAGGAATTTCGCGCAAGGGTATTTGACACATTCGCTCGTGAACTTGACACGGTGTCTAAAGGCAATCAAGGCACGGGACTTGGACTTTCGATAAGCTTCAGACTTGCAAGGCTTATGGACGGAGACTTAACCTGCGAAAGCGAAAAGGGCAAGGGAAGCA
>CANQOJ010000120.1 GCA_947625455.1 uncultured Clostridia bacterium
AAGCCTAGCCGCAGCACCGTTTCCTAGCATCTGAGGCTTTCTCAACAGCCTGAGGTTGGACTTTTTATACAGTCTGTATTTCTTTTTAACGGATTTGCGGTAAATGATAAACAACGACATGACAGGATGGGTGAGGTTTTGAGTACTTTTGTAATGAGCGACATTCACGGCTGTTATGATGAATTTATGACAATGCTGGACAAAATAAATTTTTCCGACAGCGACAGTCTAATTCTTGCGGGCGACTATATCGACAGGGGAGAGCAGAGCTTTGAAATGCTGAAATGGATAGAAAACTGCCCGAAGAATGTAACTCTTTTGCGGGGAAATCATGAGGAGAAGTTTTCGGAATATGCTGAGCTTATGCTGATGCTGGACAGGGATGAGGCTCTCGGCACTGTGCTTAATTCAAATGCGGATACAAGCGCGCTGTATGATTCCGTGCTGTATTTTCTTGACAGAAATTCAGCGGGATATATGGAGTTTGATTATTACGGCACGGTGAACACGCTGATTAACGGGTATAAAGCGACGCTATACGACCTGTGCAAGTGGTCGGATATATTTCAGAAAATGCCGTATTTCAAAAAGCTTGATATTAACGGCAGGACGTGTGTTGTTGTACATGCGGGGTATACCGAAGAATTTGACAAGGGCAAAGACGGTTTTGAAAGCGTTGAGGAATTTTATCTGTACGCGCGCGGGAGAGGTTTAAGCGGGGGCATTCGGCGGGGAATGGTAATTGCGGGGCATACGCCGACAATTGCGCAGAAAAAGTTTGCGTATAACAGCGGAAATGTTTTTCGGCATTATGACGAGCAGAAGGACTGTATTTTTTACGACATTGACTGCGGGTGCGTGTTTAAGAGCAAAAATTCGGACGCAAAGCTTGCGTGCATACGGTTGGAGGACGAGGAGATTTTTTATGTATAAAGAGCGACAAGAAGTTTTTGATTTGTAAAAACCCTTGACATTTTAAAGCAATTTGGTTATACTATATAGGAGAGGCGATATGCAATAAACCTTGAAAGGAGATGACGACAATGGCGGTAGGGAAGTCAAATAAATTCCAAATAGAGAACTGTCTTGAAAGCGACAATCTTGCTCTGCAAGGTCTGTACATACAAACCCCGTCCTACGATATAAAAATCGGATATGCCGGCAATTATGCGGAGGACAAGGAAAACAACTGTATAGATATGTCCATGATAACCTGCACATGTGAACCAAGGCAGGCTATGCGGTATACAATCGGTCTTGTTGACGGAGAGGCGTATTATGATTTGGGGAGCTGGCAGGCTTCTATGTTTGAAAAGGATACGCCCAGAGCGCAGAGAGCGCTTGACATTGCGGTTGATACAATTACACAGCTTAACGATTTAATCAGGGAATATTTTGCGAAATATTCGTCCTAGAATCTAGACGGCAGAAACAACATTTCTTGGTAGTAGTTTTTCTAATATGTCGCTATTTATTTTATTAAGGAGTAACGCTATATTATGATACCATACATATTGCTAAAATACTGGAAAAAGCACATCAAAAGCGCCCTTGCAATGCTCTTTGCAGGGGTGCTGCTTGCGGCTATCGTTTTCATAGGACTTGCCGCTGTAAGGGAAAACAGGGCAAGTAGAATTCATGTGCAGTTGAATAATAACATGTACGGACACGCCGAAATAATTGCAGCCAACTCAAATGACGAAATATTCCAAAAGGTCACTGAGGGAAAGACGGGATATAATTACTGCGTTATCAATGTTTACGGCAAATTCGAAAACGGCTTATCCTACGGCACTATTGAAGACGAACAAAACGTCTGGCATATCCCGCTTACAGAGGGCAGAATGCCCGAAACAGCAAACGAAATAGCCGCAGACAGAGGCGCGCTTAACAAGATGTTCTGGGCGGGAAAATGCGGAGATACCATTACCCTTGACGGGAAAACCTATACTGTTACGGGAATTATTGACGAATATTACGGCACTCACAGGGAGGGCGCAGAGCTTAACGATAAGTCCTACGTTGCATTCAACAATTTCCCGCACAGAATACCGCTTATATTTGTCGGGAAATGTGACGGCGAACTGCTTTACCGCATAGATATGTTCAACGGCTTAATTGATCCCAACATAGGCAAAGAGGCTTATGAAAATGAACTTGAAAAATATAACGACATCTTAAGAGAACTGACTGACGATGGTAACAATGGTAAAACCGGCTGGTTTTTAACAATTTCGGAATGGGGCAGGGTTAATCAAGACAGCGAACCGGAGGCTGAGTTCTTTTTGGGTATAGCTTTCATAGGCGCAATTATTTCGGCATTGTCGGTGTTTTCCATACTTCGCAGTATTTTTTCCGAGCGCAGAAGCAGGATTGAAATATTAAAACGCATAGGCATGAGCAAGCGCAGAATTGCAATGATGTACGCAGCCGAATGTGCTATGTTTGCCGTTATACAAATAATACTCGGCATATTATTCGGGTTTGCGGCATATGAGGGAATTTTCAAATTAAGGACAGATGTTATCGGAGAAAAAGTGTATAACGGCTTGACGGATATGTGGCTGGTCACACATTTTACGCCAAATCCGTTCTTATTTTCCGCAATTATATCGGCAACGGTAATTATTATTGCATATGTTCTCTGTGTTCTGACGGATAAAATTCAGTACAAAGCCGAGGATAAAAACACCGCGCCCCGTCCGCTTTCAAAATGCTTTAGGCTGATTTTCAGCCATAAAACAGTAACGGCAACGCAAACCGCCGCGCTCACTCTTATCTGCTTTGCCGTTATCGCGGGGTATCTGTACTATACGGATAACGGGAAACAATCTGTCGATCTGGTTATGTACCTCCCGCCGTCCTCAAATTATTATGTAAACGGTTTGAATATGGAGGATGACAATATCGCCGAGTATTATTCAAGCGCCGCTCCGACCGTAAATTATATCGGAGAAACCGCGCCCCTTTTCCCTTTTATCGTTGATAATTTCAGCGCGGGAATTGACGATAATACGGCGAATACCTTGCCCGAATACGCATTTTCTTTCGGCAGTCTCCCGCAGACTTTGATTTCAAGCGATGAGCGAAAATTGCGTTATATAAACGAAATTGACACCTCGTCCGAATCTTTCAGACAAGGACTGCTTGCATTAAGCGATGAACAACATCAGAACTTTTTTGACGACGGGCAGCTTGGCTCAAAATATCTGTACAAAACGGAAACAAGGCTTACAACTTCAAGGGTTATCGAAAGCCTTTCGGGAAATGTGACAGAGGGCGAGATAAATGTTGACAAACTGAACAACGGAGAAGAAATTATTGTCACTTATCAAACCATCAGACCGCCGTTTGAAATAGGCGAGACAATATCCCTCAATTCGGTTTCCGCAGGTGAAGCGGGTTTCGGCGTTGGAGAAATCACTTCGGCTGAAGTGAAAATATCTGCGCTGATGAAGATAAATCCCGATGAAGATAAAGTCATAAATTCCGTTGTCCGCAATAAAGAGGATTACAACTTTCTGACAACGGCAGCAGGCGCGTCAGCAATGGGTTTCCCCTGCGCAAAATATACGGGTATTTACGCATTAGAGCCTATGGACGGCGGACTTATCCCAAGTTCAGCACAAATGAAAATGCAGTCGCTGGCGATAATGCAGCATGATTATCTTGTCAATCAGTTGATAAAATACAGCAGTTCAATTGCAATTCTGCTCGTTATGTCGCTGCTGGGATTTGCGGCCTATTTCAACGGCATAGGGATGAAGATAAGGCAGAAGAAATACGAAATTTCGGTGTTGAGAGCGGTCGGCATAAATCTTAAACAGCTTAAGAAAAAGCTACTTTTGGAAAGCATGAAAATCCCACTTATATCAACAATTGCGGCGTATGTTTTAATCAAATTATATCAGCTTTCGTGTTGGCTATGCTGGTTAATAGAGGTCTGGTTTGCTCATACTTATTATATCAATAATACAGCGCCTCCTCCCGATTACATAGACGCAATTTTTGATGTTTTTATGGACATTGCAAATAATGTTTTCTTTGAGGAAGGACTTATGTGGCAGCCTAATGCGGAGATACCCATGTTGATTTTATTCGCGGTCATATGCGTGGTGACATTATTGCTGACGATGGCTGCTCTCAGGAAATTCAGGAGCAATATAGCAGGAGATTTGAGCGAGGGGAGAACAAGGCAATAATTATTTTGCACATATAACTACTCTGCTGCTAATCCTGCTTAATATTTCGTTCGGAATTGTATCTGCACGCGCGGCAATTTCGTTTGCGGTTATCATTTCATCACCGGAATTGCCGATTATAACGGCAATATCCCCCTCCCTTACTTCAATATTTGTAACGTCAACAATCGTCTGGTCCATACATATTTTCCCGACAATCGGCGCGCGTTTCCCGCTTATCAGCACATGACATTTTCCGTCCGAAAGCGCCCTAGGCAAACCGTCCGCATAGCCTATAGCAAGCGCAGCAACGCGCATATCTTCATATGCTTCGCTTGTAAGACCGTAACCTATTGTTTCGCCTTTGTACACGTTTCTGACGGACGTGACGCGCGTTTTAAGTGACATGACGGGCAGGAGATTTGCATTTACAACACAGCCGTATAACGCTATTCCTGCGCGAATATAATCTCCGCCGAGATGTGCATAATTCAAAAGCCCGAAGCTTGACAGCAAGTGTACTTTCGGATAATATCCGTTTTCCGCAAGGCTTTCTGCAATGTTAAAAAAACTTTCGGCTTGCCGTTCGGTAAATGATTTATCGGACGGCAAAGTTGTTTCATCAGCGGAAAGGTGCGTGAAAATTCCGTCAATATAAAGGTTCGGCATTTCAAAAATCCGCTGTATTTTGCCCTCTTCATCTGAACGTATACCAAGTCTCCTCATTCCCGTGTCAATCCCGATATGACAGTGAATTTTCCCGTATCTGTTAATCAGTTTTGCGTATTCGTAACTCACGATTGTTTGAGATAGCCTGAAAAAACGAAGCAAAGGAAATTGCGCGGGGTGGGTGTAACCTAAAATCAAAATCTCGCCGCGAATACCGTGTTTACGCAGTTCAGCGCCCTCGTCTGCTGACGCAACGCAAAACGCCTTCACGCCCATTTTGTTTAATTCGCGTGAAATCAAAACTGCACCGTGACCGTATGCATTTGCCTTAACGGCGGGCATAAGCTCGGAATTTTTCGGGGATATGCTGCGCAGATATTCAACGTTTTTGCGCAGTGCATTGACGTCAATTTCCGCCCAGGCGCGCGCTGTCGGGCAGTGTAGGGCATTGTGCAAATTTCGCGATTTTCTTGTGACAATGACGGCGAAAATTGAAAAGAAACCTGAAAATATTGTTGTCAGAACAAATAAAAGCAACTCTCGTTTTTCAAAAAAATTCTCCGAAAATATTTTGGAAATTCCGCGCAGAACAATAATTATCAGCGGGTGAATAATGTAAATCCACATTGAGATTTTCCGCAAAATCGGTTTTTGCGGAATTTTTATCGAGCTTAAAAATGCAAACAAAAACAGCATTGTCGGAACAAGAAAAACATACATGCTGTCGTGTCGGGGTATGTTGAAACCCTTTAGCAGAAACGCTTCGGCTGTCATTATAACAAAGAATATTTCAACTGCAACAGCAACTTTTTTGCTGTCAAATTTCATATTTGCTTTTTTGAGTTTTGAGCCCATAAGCAGAAATATCGGCGCGAAAAATAACCCGTTTCTTGTGTAGGAAAAAATGCCGAATAAAATGTTGTAGAATATTTTTAGCGGTACTATGGTAATGCCATAGTAGCTGTCGCCGAATATGCCGATAATGTATAAAATTATTGCGATTACAAACGCCTTTTTTGCACTTAATTTTTCGAGAAAATGCACGAGCAAAATGCCCGTAATGCAGGCGGGGAAGTACCACAAGTGATAATAATACCCGTCGAAAATAAGCATTTTAAGCGCTTTCCCAAGTGAAAAACCGCTGAAATATCCCGAATAGATACTAAACGGCAAATACAATAAAGTAACCGCGAGATACATTTTTGTGAGTTTTAAAAGCGCTTTTTTAGGTTGCTCAAAGTTCGTATAAAATCCCGTCACCATAAAGAAAAACGGAACTGCGGTTCTTGCAATAATCCTTGTGAGAAAAATATCGGCATACGGATTTATTGTTTCAAGCGGGGAAGTGTGAATTGAAATCACGAGTATAGCCGCAATCAGCCGAAATAGGTCAAACATTCCGCTTTTTTCGTTTTCGGTCATTTTATTGCCTCTTCGATTATCATTTCAACAACCTGCGAAAAAGTATATCCCGCAGCTTTCATCATAGACGGGAAACGGCTGTGCTCCGTAAATCCGGGAATGGTGTTCACCTCGTTGAAGATTATATTTCCGTCAATATCAAGAAACATATCCACCCGCGCAAACCCTTTGCAGCCCAAAGTTTTGTAAATTGTCTTTGCGGTTTGCTTAATCCGATTTGAAATGTTTTCGTCAACAGGCGCAGGGCAGAGTATCTGAGAGGTTTTCAGAGTATATTTTTCGGTATAGTCAAAAAACCCGCCCGCAATTTTTATCTCGTCAACCTCTCCGACAATAAGTTCGCCGCTGCCCATAACAGCGCACCCTACCTCAACGCCTTTGATTTCCTGTTCAATAATTATCTCGCTGTCAAATTCAAATGCTTTTTTAACCGCGCTTGTAAAACCGTCGGCATTGACAACTCTTGAAATCCCGCATGACGAACCGCCCCGCAGAGGTTTGACGAATGCGGGAAAACCGGTTTCATGTTCAATTTCGGCTGTTGTGATTTTGTCGTGCATTGAAAACACACAGCCCGCAGGCACGGCAATTCCCGCTGTTGATACCAGTTTGTGCGCTCTGTACTTGTCCATACAAATTGCGGAAGAAAGCGTACCGCAGCCGCACAGCGGGATACTCGCGAGTTCAATCAAG
>CANQOJ010000121.1 GCA_947625455.1 uncultured Clostridia bacterium
GGTCCCCACCAGCTATGGTCAATATTTCCGTCGCCGACCTGATAATAATAAACATTAGGTTCGGGGTGGCATTTTATCAGGTAATCGCATATCCACTTTATGTTGGCGAGGGCATAGCTTAACTGCCCGCTCTTTTCATATGCGTCCTTGTCCTCGTAAATGCTCCATGAAAGCACAGTCGCGGTGTACGCCATAGGCAGGTTGAACTTTACGTTGTCGCCCGCGTCATACAGCCCGCCCGTAAGGTCAAGCCCGACGTCAGAGCCGTCCGAAAGTCCGCTGTCGCCGCGCCAGTTGGTTCTTATCGTTTTCTCATCAATATTTCCGCTTCTCTGAAGTTCATAGAACATAATCGACTTCTGCAAAGCCTCTCCGTAGTTGAACTTTCCCGTTGAGGAAGTTCCCGTTGAACCCGTGCCGTTTGGGGATAAACCGTTTCCGGTGGGCTTGGAACTTCCGCTGTTGCCGTTATTTGAACTGCTGTTGGAAGGAGTTTGAGTGCTTTGGGGTTTGTTGGTGGAACTAGTGTTGTTAGGTTTGCTGTTGGTTGAACTGCTGTTATTAGGCGTGCTGTTAGTTGAACTGTTGGGATTTGAATTGCTGCTTGAACTATTGCTGTTGCTTTGGGTTTGGCTGTTTGAACTTTCGGGATTTGAACTGCTGTCATTTGATGACTGACTGCCTGAATTTTCAACATCTGAACTGTTGTCAGCTGACGAGCTGTTATCAACAGGTTCGCCTGTTGGATTTGACGAACTTTCAGCTGACGAATTTTCGCTTTCACCGTAACCTAAGCGTCCTATGCTTCTTTCACAGCCCGTACACAGCACAGCTGCTGCCAAAATCACAGCCAGCATCTTCTTTTTTCCGAATTTCATAGCAACTCTCCGTTCAAAATTCACTCTTATCTTCTGTCTTTCTTCGCATATCTCTCAACAAATGTATTCGCGTAGTTTATTATCTTTTCGTACTTCATATCTCCGCTTTCGACAACGGATTTAAAGAATGTGTAAAGCTTTGCGTTTTTCTCCTGCGACATAACTCTCTGTGCAACATACTCGTGAGTTGCCGAAAGTTCGGGATTGTCCATGATTGCGATTGAGAAGTCAACAAACCGCTTTAAGTCGGTAAACTGCAGGTAATTGCAGGCAGTTACAATGCTGGCGTAGAAATTCGGCGATACGATAACCCTGCCGTTATACTCAACATCTCCCGCAAGCAGGCAGTTGAGTTCTTCGTCAGAAAGCCCCGAAATCGCGTATGCCGACTCGACCATGCCCGTATCGGGCATCTGCTCCGAATTTTCGAGAACGTCCAAAGGCAGGACGCTGTTTGTTACCGCCTTTTTGCGCACAGCTTCAAGTTTTGCGGTTATGACGTCAAAATGCTGGGGTTTGTACTCGTGCAGACTGCTGATTATAATATTCAGCATATCTTTCGGGAACAACTCAATCGGTATCTTCACCGAGGGGCTTCTGAAGCCCGTTATTCCCTCATGCTCGATAATCTGCGGCTCAATATGCTGTTCTTCAACCTGTTCTTCGGCTGTGCCGTCCTCGCTCTCGTTTTTTACCGACTGCACCGGGGCATATCTCTCGGTGTACGGATCGGAAATCTTTTCGATAACCGCGCACTTGTACGGTACATTTGCCCTCACGCACGCAACGCTCCCGTGATGTCCTTTTAAAAGCGCCGAATGGAAGCCCGAAACATGGTATGCTATGCCCTGTATAAGACGGCTTCCGACAGTTTCAAGAGCGTTGTTAAAGCCCCTCGCCGAATAGTAGTCAAGGCTCTGCGTCGGTATCAGAAAACACGGCTTGAACACATTTCCGCTTGCATATGCGTTGTTCACTTCAGCCGTTCCGCGAACCTCATGCATTGTGTTATACCCGCCCCAGAAAAACGCGCCGTTTCCGTCAGTCGGGTAATAATCCGAGGTGTACACCGTATAAACGCCGTCGGGAAGCAGGCTGAAAATTCCCCTAAGTCCCGCAGTCAGCGAATCGCCCTGGTTAAGCCTTGTAAAGCTAACCGCAAGAGCGTCGTATATCTTTCGGTCATAGCCGTGAAACCCCTGGCAGAGCGACATCAGCTTATCCGAACGCTTGTTTCCGCCGTTCGGGCAAATCATGCTGACGACAGGCTCCGCGCCTACATACAAAATCTTTGTAAGCGACGCCATACCGCCGTCTCTGGCATTTGCGCCCATTGTAAAAGTGCCTATGCCCTCTTCCCCGCCTCTGACGGAGACGAGGGTTATCTTCTGCCCTTTGACGTCAATGGTATCGGATTTTATCTCAACGCTCAATTTTTTTCAGCTCCTTAAACTTTAAGTCTTTTAAACTTACTTTTGCTCCAAGCTAAGTGATATTATATCGCCTACGCCGCCGATATGCTTTTTCGGAAAAGCTTTTTTCGGAATGTAGGCAAGAGGTAACTTGCCCTTAAATATTATGAACATCTTGTCAGACTCAACGAAATAGTCAGCTTCTGCCCATGCCACAAGGTCGCGGTTTTGGTACACGCAGCTTTCACACACCGCAAAGCCCTCTCTGCTTACGACAAACGTTATGTTTTCCTTTGAAGCGATATCGGAATCGGAGAATGACTTTACTCTTGCCCTTGCAAATGCGTGGGTTGCAATATATACGATAAGCGCAAGAATACCGCCCGAAGCTATCGAAATAAGTATGAAATAGAGGATATTTTCGCGAGTCATGCCGATAGCGTAATTCAGCACCCCAAACACCACGAGCGTCACCAATATTGCCACAAGCCACAAGAATTTTACCAACTTGAAATCAAGCAGTACGATAAGCGCCGCCGCCGTTTCAGCCTCGTCCAGCACACCCTCGCCGACATATGTGTCTTTCATTGAGTAACATTCATGATACAGCGACTTCATGGGAAGCAGGCGTTTTTCGTGCTGATAGTCAAAGCCGTAGGTTTTCTGACGGCACTCTATTAAAGCAATTGCGCGCAAAAGGTCATCTACCGAATTAAACATCTTATTTGTTATGCAATAATTCTTTTTCGCGCCGACAAACGAAAACGTCATATCTTTCCTGGTTATCGCAACGGTTTTCACCATATCCCAGCTGTACACCACGGGAAACGGAGAACCAAGATTATAAACCGCGAAAACGTCGCCGATAATATACGTTGCGCCGGTTTTGTCGTCACTTGCGCGGACAGGTCTTAAGTCGCAAAAAGCCATTTTTTACACCACCATTTTCTAAAAAATGTATACACACATACATTATAGCACATCTTTTCCAAAAATAAAAGAGGTTTTTTATATTTTCTTGTATTTTTCCTAAAAGAACGATTGAAGTATACAGTTTATTGTTTTCGATAAGCGGCTGGAAAGTATACAGTGCACAGTGTACAGTATTCAGTAAAAGGTATCTGCTCTGCAGATGTTATTAGATTGTATTCATATTAAAAGAGCGTAGGCAATCGGTTGCCTACGCTCTCATAAACTAAAAACAATCTAAATCCGCCGCGAAGCGGCACCTTTGCTGTATACTTTACATTGTACACTGTATACTGCAGCCAAATGCTCCTAAAGAGATATTCTCTCCTCTATATACTTCTTCACGTCAGAAATGGGTATCCTCACTTGCTGCATTGTGTCGCGCTCGCGCACCGTAACACACCCGTCATTCTCGCTGTCGAAGTCGTATGTCACGCAAAATGGCGTGCCTACTTCGTCCTGCCTGCGGTAACGTTTGCCGATTGCTCCCGCTTCGTCATAGTCAACGCTGAAGCTCTTTGACAATTCCTCGTACAGCTCGTTTGCCTTTTCGCCGAGCTTTTTCGACAATGGCAATACAGCGCACTTAATGGGAGCAAGAGCGGGGTGAATATGCATAACGGTACGAGTCGTGCCGTCCTCAAGCTGTTCTTCGTCATATGCGTCGCACACTACCGCCAAAAACAGTCTCTCAACGCCAAGCGACGGCTCTATTACATAAGGCACATACTTTTCATTGGTTTCGGGATCGAAATATTCAAGGCTCTTTCCGCTCGTCTTGATATGCTGAGTAAGGTCGTAGTCCGTTCTGTCCGCAACTCCCCAAAGCTCTCCCCAGCCAAACGGGAACAAAAACTCGAAGTCTGTCGTTGCTACCGAATAGAAAGCAAGCTCTTTCTGGGAATGGTCGCGCATGCGGACATTTTCCTCTTTAAGTCCTATAGACATCAAAAAGTCCTTGCAATAGCTTCTCCAGTAATTGAACCATTCAAGGTCTGTTCCGGGCTTGCAGAAAAATTCAAGCTCCATTTGCTCAAACTCTCTCACGCGGAAAATGAACTGACCGGGAGTTATCTCATTTCTGAACGATTTTCCCACCTGCGCAACGCCGAACGGCACCTTTTTACGGCTTGTGCGCTGAATATTCGCAAAGTTTACGAATATGCCCTGAGCGGTTTCGGGGCGCAGATAAAGTTCGTTCTTTGTGTCCTCGGTAACGCCCTGAGCGGTCTTGAACATAAGGTTGAACTGACGGATATCGGTGAAATCCGTGCTTCCGCAGTCGGGGCATTTGATGCCTTTATCGCGGATATAGTTCATAATCTCCTCGTTTGTCCAGCCGTCAGCCGACGTGCCGTCAAAGTCCTCGATAAGCTTATCCGCCCTATGGCGCGTCTTGCAGTTTCTGCAGTCTATAAGCGGATCGGAAAATCCTCCGACATGACCGGAAGCAACCCACGTCTGCGGGTTCATAAGAATTGCGCTGTCAAGACCTACGTTGTACTTGTTTTCCTGTACAAATTTCTTGCGCCACGCCTTTTTTATGTTCTCCTTAAGTTCAACGCCCAGAGGACCATAATCCCACGTATTCGCAAGTCCGCCGTATATCTCGCTTCCGGGGTACACATACCCTCGGTGTATACACAGCGTCTTTATCGTTTCAAGCGATTTTTCTTCGTTTTTCATCAGCGATAATTTCCTTTCGTTGTCCGGCTTGCGTTAATTACAGCTTCTCTATCCAGCCCATATCGTCGGGGAGTTTGCCGTACTGCATACCCGTCATGGTGTCGTACAGGCGCTGAGTGAGTTGTCCTATCTTGTTGTTGCCGATTTCCATGACCTTGTCGCCCCAGCGCAGGTGACCTACGGGAGATACGACAGCGGCAGTGCCTGTGCCGAATACCTCGTCAAGTTTGCCCGCGTCATATGCGTCGGCAACCTCCTGAATGGAAATTCTGCGCTCGGTTGCCTTAATTCCCCACTTTTTGCACAGTTCAAGCACGGATTTTCTCGTAATTCCGCTTAATACCGAGCCTTGAAGCTGAGGAGTAACGACTTCGCCGTCAATTACGAACATGATATTCATAGAGCCGACTTCCTCGATATACTTCTGCTCAATGCCGTCAAGCCACAGCACCTGCGAGTAATTCAGCTTGTGCGCATCATCCTGCGAGTGGAGCGAAGCGGCGTAGTTGCCGCCCGTCTTTGTGAAGCCCATACCGCCGCGCACTGCTCTTACATACTTTGTTTCAACGTAAATTGATACGGGTTCAAGACCTGTGGAATAGTATGCGCCGGAGGGTGACATTATTATCATGAAGTAATATTTATCTCCGGGGCGAACGCCGAGGAAAGGATCTGCCGCGAATATGAACGGACGGATATACAGCGACGCGCCGTCAGTGTGAGGAACCCAGTCCTTATCGACTTCAACAACCGTGTGGAGCGCCTGAAGCGCGTCCTCAACGGGGATTTCGGGGATAACGAGACGTTCTGCGGAGATGTTCATTCTCTTGAAATTTTCAACAGGGCGGAAGAACTGAATAGAACCGTCGGCAGTTCTGTACGCTTTCAAGCCCTCGAAAATCTCCTGACCGTAATGCAAAACCATAGCCGCGGGGGAAAGTTCGATATTCCCGTAAGGCACAACGCGCGCGTCATGCCAGCCCTTGCCCGTATCGTATTCCATAACGAACATATGGTCGGTAAAGATATGACCAAAGCCAAGCTTGCTTTCGTCCTGAGGTTTTTCCTTAGGATTTTGAGTTTTTTCAATTCTGATTTCCATAAAAATTCCTCCAACAACAGAAATTTCGCGGAAAATATAACTCCGCATTCAAAATTCACAACACTATTTTATCACTTTTAAGCTTAGTTGTCAATAAGTTTTCCGTAATTTGCAGGGGAAATTGCAAGAGTTTTTCAAAAAACTTGCAACGGGGCTGGCGCAGTATACAGTGTACAGTGGAAAGTAAACAGTTGTGGTGTCCGCGCATTATCCGCTTCGCGGAAAACGCTACGCGGACAATATTAGATTGTGTTCATATTAAACGAGCGTAAACCTGTTGAGAGGTTTGCGCTCTTCTAATTTTAAAACAATCTGATTCTTCCTTAAAGTCTTACTTCTTACCTCTAACCTCTTACTTCTAATAGAGTTTGCGCTCGTTTCCGCCCGAAACCGCTCCGCGGCGGCGAAACAAGGCTAAAGCCTTAAGTCTGCTTCTTCCAAAGGCTGATAATGCAAGTTCTGTCAGATACGAACTCCCACTGTCAAACATAAGTTCTGTACGTTAAAAACTCTTAGCCTTTGGAAGAAGCAGACTCACTGCGTCAGCAGTGGTTTCGCCGCCGCGGAGCGGGCGCTTCGTTACCGAACGCTGTTTTTCCTTTATGCGCCAAAGAACTCCCCCCCCACCAGCCGTAATAGAAAGTTTTTGAAAAGGGTTCAAGGGGAAAACTTTTTTCAAAAAGTTTTCCCCTTGCTAAAACCACGCTATGGCGTGTCTTATCCAAAACGCTCTGTTCCGAAACGGATATAGTTATACTCCTTGCCTACACTGTCCCATGTTAAGCTTCCGACGATGCCTGTGGGTTCGATGCCGTAGAGTTCTTGGAAACGCAGGACGGCGCGTT
>CANQOJ010000122.1 GCA_947625455.1 uncultured Clostridia bacterium
CGGTCGTGTAATTGACGTTGGCTTGCAAAACGCCGCCCTGGATCATTTCAATGACGGTCGCCGCATATTTCACAATGTCGATGTAACCCGTCGTATCCGCGTCAAACGGCAATCAAATCAGCGATATAAGCCCGCTTAAAGATCTTACTAATCTTATAACCTTGGATTTATCGATCAATCAAATCAGCGATATAACTCCGATTGCGAATCTCACTAATCTGACAAATTTGTATTTGGGAGCAAATCAAATCAGCGAAGATGACATAAATTGGCTTCAACAACAACTCCCGAATTGCACTATATCGTTGTATTAAAACTTAAACCCCGCCCCTCGGCGGGGTTTTGTCGGTATACAGTTTAAAGTTTAAAGTAAACAGTATCGTATCCGCGCGTTATGCGCGGATAATATTTTGATTGTTTTCAAAATTAAAACTGCCGTCTGTTCATGTTCAAAAACATATTGACAAATTAAGGATTAGGCGGTATAATTTAATTGCGGTATAATTTTATACCCTAACCAAGCCGGAGCCTGCATTTTTACAGGCACACGCACATTCTTATTATCAACTTTAGGAGGAAACAATGAAAAAATCAACAATTTTATCCGTAGTATTAGCATCAGCATTTATGTTGTCGGGGTGCAGCAAGAACGGCAATAATTCCGAGCAAGGCTCACTGCCGGACAGTATAACGGACAGTTCATCATCTTCAAGTTCGTTGAGTTCATCGAGCAGTTCAAGTACATCATCTTCTGTCGCTTCAACATCAGGCAGTTCCTCTTCGTCCGAAAATTCCGAAAGTTCTTCTTCGGACAGCGTTGAAAGTTCTTCGGGTTCAACATCAAGTTCTGCCGTTTCAAGCAGTTTGCAGTCAAGTTCGAGCAGTTCAAAGCCCGAAAGTTCATCAAGCAAACCCGCTTCAAGCAGTTCAAAGCCCGTGAGCTCATCAAGCTCCAAGCCCTCAAGAGACAAGGTGACAATTCAGGGCAGAGAGTATGATATAGCGACAACAACTTTTTTGAAACTGGATTCCAAGAATGTTACAAATGATGATATTGCTCAAATCGGCAAGCTTGCAAATATGACAATATTGTATCTGCAAGGAAATCAAATCAGCGATATAACTCCTCTTGCAAATCTTACTAAATTAGAAGTCTTATGGCTGCAAGGCAATCAAATCAATGATATAACTCCGCTTACAAAACTTAAAAAACTGACATCTTTAAATTTGATTGGCAATCAAATCAGCAATTTAAAGCCTCTTGCAAATCTCACTAATCTGCCAAAATTGAATTTAAGCGGTAATCAAATCAGCGATTTAACACCTCTTGCTAACCTTACTAACCTGACAGAGTTGACTTTAAGCGGTAATCAAATCAGCAATTTAACACCTCTTGCTAACCTTACTAACCTGACAGAGTTGGATTTGAGAGCAAATCAAATCAGCGATATAACTCCTCTTGCAAATCTCACTAATCTGACATATTTGAAAACTGATGAAAATCAAATCAACGATATATCGGCAATTGCAAAATTAACAAATCTTAAAACAGCATATTTCTTTGATAATCAGATAAGTGATATAAGTGCGCTTGCAAATGCAAATCTTACTAATCTGCAAAAATTGGGTTTGAGCGGTAATCAAATCAGCGATATAAAGCCGCTTGCAAATCTGACTAGTCTTACATGGCTGAGTCTGGACGACGATAAAATCAGTAAAGAAGATATTGATTGGCTTAAACAACAGCTTCCAAATTGGTGATAAAAAACTCTGCAACGACCTTAACATATCAGCCCCCGCCCTTTTAGAGGTTAGAGGTTAGAAAAACCCCTAACCTCTTTTTATATGTCAAATTCAGCGAACATTACTGAATACTTTACCCTGTCTGCTGTCAACTGCCAACCCGCTTGCTTTTGTAAATTCAAAGAAAACCTATTTACATTTCTTGAAAATTGTGGTATAATCTATATTGCAGAGTGACTGCAATAATTTAAATAAAGAGGTAAGAACAATGCTTAAACCGTTTTCAGACAAGGTCGCAAATCTTGCGCCTTCGGCAATAAGAGAGATTTTGAAATTCACGGCAGATCCTGAAGTTATAAGCTTTGCGGCGGGAAATCCCGCGCCGGAGGCGTTTCCCGTTGATACTATCGCTAAAATATCCGCGGACATTTTCAGAGAAGAACCTATAACCGCGTTGCAGTATTCCGTAACCGAGGGTTATCCTAAACTGCGCACATGGCTTGAACAGGATTTGCGCAAAAAGAAGCTGTTTAAGGACGGGGATATGGTTGTCGTTACGTCGGGCGCACAGCAGGCAATTGAAGTTACCGCGAAAATTTTGTGCAACGAGGGCGATGTCATTTTGTGCGAAAATCCCTCGTTTATCGGCTCGCTTAATGCATTCAGAAGCTACGGCGTAAAGCTTATAGGCGTTCCCATGGACGAGGACGGAATGCTCCCGGACGAACTTGAAAAGATACTCAAAGCCAACCCCACCACGAAATTCATCTACACTATCCCTAACTTCCAGAACCCCACAGGTCAGACCACAACTCTTGAACGCAGAAAAGCCGTTCTTGCGCTTGCGAAAAAGTACGGTGTTTATGTGCTTGAGGACAATCCTTACGGGGCGCTCAGATTTGCGGGCGAGGACGTTACCTGCTATAAGGAACTTGACGACAGCAAGAACGTTATCTATGCGGGAACATTTTCGAAAACCCTTGCACCGGGCATTCGCGTAGGTTATCTCTGCGCGGACGCGGAGCTTGTTTCAAAAGCGGTTGTCGGAATGCAGACGTCTACTGTTCATACTAACATCTGGGCGCAGATGCTGGCTTACAGATTTCTGACGACAGTTGACTTTGACGAGCATATAAAGGGCTTGCAGGCTATATACCGCATGAAATACAACCGCATGAAAGACGCCCTCAAAGCACAGCTCCCCGATTTCATCAAGCTTTCCGAGCCGCAGGGCGGGCTGTTCATATGGGCAACACTCCCCGAAAAATACGATATGAACGCGTTCTGCGTTGAAGCTGTAAAGTGCAAAGTCGCGGTAGTGCCGGGAAATGCGTTCAATGCTGACGAATCCGAAATCTCACATTCGTTCAGACTTAACTATTCAACTCCCACAAATGAACAAATCGACAAGGGCTGTGAAATTCTCGGAAAAGCCGCGAAAGAACTTCTGAAATAAGCGAAAGGAAATATATATGGACGAACAAAAGAAAAATATGCTTAGCCTTATCCAGCCGACCAACACCCCGCATTTGGGAAATTACCTCGGCGCAATGAGGAACTGGGTAAAAATGCAGAACGAGTACAACTGCTTTTTCGGAATTGCCGATCTTCATTCTATTACTGTAAGGCAAGATCCCGTAAAACTGCGCGCGCAGATAAAGGAAAGCTATGCGCTGCTTATAGCAGCGGGGCTTGATCCCGAAAAGTCGGTGCTTTTCGTGCAGGGGCATAACCCCACTCACGCGGAGTTGTCATGGGTATTGTCATGTTATACGCAGTTCGGCGAACTTTCGCGAATGACGCAGTTTAAGGATAAGTCCGCCAAGCACCCCGACAATATCAACGCGGGATTGTTTACTTATCCCGTGCTTATGGCGGCGGACATTCTGCTGTATCAGGCGAATTATGTGCCCGTAGGTCAGGACCAGTTACAGCATTTGGAACTTGCGAGAAACATAGTTCAGCGGTTTAACGGCATTTACGGAGATGTTTTCACAATGCCTGAGGGCTATATCACCAAGTCGACCGCAAAGGTTATGTCGCTTCAGGAGCCGACGAAGAAGATGTCGAAATCCGACGAAAATGCAAACGCGTCAGTGTGGGTGCTTGACGACAGGGACACCATAATCCGCAAGTTCAAGCGCGCCGTTACCGACAGCGAAACCGAAATATGCGCGCGCGAGGGCAAGGACGGCATAATCAACCTTATGTCGATTTACTCCGCGGCCACCGACAAAAGCTTTGAGGAAATTGAACGCGAGTTTAACGGCAAGGGTTACGGCGAGTTCAAACTTGCCGTAGGAGAGGCGGTAGCGGATATGCTTGCGCCTATGCAGAGCGAATTTAAGAGGATTTCCGCTGACAAGAGTTATGTAGAACAGTGCATGAAAGACGGCGCAGAGAAAGCCTATAAGTTTTCCCGAAAGACGCTTTCTAAGGTATATAAGAAAGTTGGGTTTGTGACATTTTAATAAATTTTTGGCAGATGATTTGTGATGATTGCCGAAAATTTTAAAATAGCATAAATACCACTTGCAATTTAAAGCTAATTCTGTTAAAATATACTTTGTCAGTTAAAAAAGTTGTTTATCGAAAGGACGGTGTATTATAATGGCAAAATGCGATATTTGCGGAAAAAGCGTCGCTTTCGGAATTAAGGTTTCCCATTCTCACAGACGCAGCAACAGAACCTATAAGCCTAATGTTAAAAAGGTGAGAGCTATTGTAAACGGCACTCCGTGCAGAGTAAATGCCTGCACACGCTGCCTGCGTTCGGGGCTTGTTCAGAGAGCGGTTTGATTTAATCCGATTATTTATCCACAAAAAGAGAAATGCCTTGAAGAAATTCAAGGCATTCGCTTTTAGATGTAAGATGTAAGAGATAAGAGGTAAGAGTTTAGGTCAAAGGCGGTGGAGAATGGGTTGTGAGGTTTTAGCATGAATAACGGGCAGCGTTATTGAATTTGAGCTACTATATACATAGTATCATCTCTTGATGTATTCGCTTTATGGCGTTACATGTTTAAAGATTGATAATTAAGGCTATTTTAAATCTTCATCATCATTGTTGTCTTTATATATCTCGTATTTAGAATAAACTCTGTCACGGTCGTCCAGCTTCACCTGATGATTTATATCATAAAGGTCAAGCAGTTTTCTGACAATCGGTTTCAGTGCAAACATGAACACCAGACTTATAAAGCTTAGCACCGTAGACATATCGTCCCAGTACCCTCTTACGCAGTTGTTTATAATAGTAAGCGTTATCGTAATCAAACCAACAACATAAGTCGCATTCGTAAGCCTCGGCTTTTCAACTCCCTTTATCCCCGCAAGATAAAGCACAATCACAAGCATTATGATGAAAATTATCGACAGCATAAAATCAGCTCCTTTTAATAAAGTATATCACACCGCCTAACATTTTGCAATAATTATTACAAAAGTGTAATAAAACTTTAAAAATATTTTCTCCGAAGTGTTGAAAAATTAAAATGTTTGTGCTATAATCAATCTATAAAGCTAAATTTTTTTTATTTAAAGAAAGGATCAAATTATGAAATTTTTAAAAAATTCGGTTTGGGCATTATGTCTGGCGGCAGTTGTCGGCATCGGAATTTCCGCTTGCAGCGGTCAGCGGAGCGATTCAAATGAAAGTTCATCAAACAGCAGTTCATCAAGCGTCGGTTCGTCAAGCACCGCTTCGTCAAGCAGTACAACAAGCGAAAGTTCATCAGTCAGCAGTTCGTCAAGCGTTAGTTCATCAAGCGCTAACTCGTCAAGTATAAGTTCGTCGGGCAGTTCAAGTTCATCAAGTGAAAGTACTTCAAGCAGTTCAAGCGTTTCGGGCAGTTCAAATAATAGCCAAAGCAGTACATCATCAAAAACTCCCGCAAGCAGTTCTGAAACCCCGTCATCAAGTAAAACTCCTGCAAGTTCGAGTTCCAAAAATAGCAGTTCAAGCAGTTCAAAAACACCTGTATCATCAAGCTCAAATAATACTCAATCATCATTAAAAGTCAAACCACAAGATAAACCAGAATCATCTGAATTAATCCCAGGTGTAGATACTAGAAATAACCTTTGGGATCCAGCTCCAAATTTAAAAGTAGGTGATAAAACTATGCAAGGTTATACGATTATTGGATTTACATCTGAAGGTGTTCCATATATAGGAATATTAAATGAGGAAATGGGAGCTTATTTAGTTGGATATAGGCCAGATGGTACAACAATAGGCTGTGATGATCCTGTAATATATCAAGAATACCTTGATAAGACAAGAGACGAAACTATTCAATGGAATAGGGATCATGGCGTAGTTCTAGGATAAGGAGGAATTATAAATGAAAAATAAAATAACATTCGGTTGAAAATTTAAAACAATTATGTTATAATACAATATGTAGTATTCAGTTTAGACTGAAAGGAGTATTTGTATGAAGTGTCCCGAATGTGGATTTGAGGAGAGCAAGGTCATTGATTCGCGCCCGACAGAAAACAAAGTGCGCCGCCGCCGCGAGTGCATACAGTGCGGCGCGAGGTTTACAACATACGAGATAATCGAGGAAATACCGCTTATGGTCATCAAAAAGGACCATACGATAGAGCCGTTTGACCGCGAAAAGCTTGTAGAGCGCCTTTGCAGAGCGACAATAAAGCGCCCTGTTTCGCTGCAGACGATTGAGAATATGGTGGAGGAAATTGCCAGTGAACTTAAAAATTCACTTCAGCGCGAGGTGTCGTCCGATAAGATAGGCGAGCTTGTTCTTCATAAACTGAAGTCAATTGATGACGTGGCTTATATCCGTTTTGCGAGCGTCTACCGCGACTTTAACGACATTGACAGCTTCGTAAAAATAATTTCCGAACTGAAAGACACAAAAAAGTTGTGATTTTTTCAAAACCCCCTTGACAAATCGTAGATAATATGGTAAACTGAATGAGTTCGCCGAAAAGTTGTAAGAAAAAAGGCGAAAGCGGAATAAAAACCAAAAAAATTTAAAAAATTTTGAAAAAAGGTATTGACAAATTCCGAACAGCGTGATATAATGAGAAAGTCGCCGAAAGAATGGTGACGACGGTTCCTTGAAAATTGAACAATATGAAAGAACGAATGAACTTAGCTGGA
>CANQOJ010000123.1 GCA_947625455.1 uncultured Clostridia bacterium
ATCGGCACGGGAGTACCGCCCATCATTCTCACAATCGGCGAATAGCACACAAAACTCGGTTCCGGCACAAGCACCTCGCACCCCGGCTCTATAAGCGCCCTCACCGCAAGGTCGATAGCTTCCGAACCTCCGACCGTTATTATTACCTCGTTTTCGGGATCATAATCGGTGTTTATGAAATTGTGCAGATATCCGCACACCGATTTTCTGAGTTCCATAAGCCCGCTGTTTGCGGTATATGCGGTTTTTCCGCGTTCTAGAATATTTATCGCTTCTTTGCGCACCGCCCAGGGCGTTTTGAAATCGGGTTCGCCTATTGAAAGCGATATAACTCCGGGAACATGCTGTGCAATATCGAAAAACTTTCTTATTCCCGACGGCTGTATATCCCTTATTTTTTGAGGGATTATTTCATCATAATTCATTTCGTTCTGACCTCTCGGATTTATTGTGCAAATGCCGTGTTACGGGGACACCATACTTCTGTCGTCAAATTTGTCCTCGTTGAAGATATGGTGTTTTTCCTTATAGCGGCGCAGAATGAAGTGCGTAGCCGTTGAAAGCACGCCGTCAAGCACCGCGAGCCGCTCTGATACGAACAGCGCGACATTTCTTAAAGATGTTCCCGAAATCGTCACCATAAGGTCATATGCCCCCGACATAAGGTAAACGCTGTCAACCTCGTCAAATTCCATAATCGTATGCGCCAGGTCGTCAAATCCTCTGTCCTTTATCGGCGTTATTTTAAGTTCAATAACCGCCGTAACTCCGCTTTCATCAGCTTTTTCCTCGTCGATAATCGCCGAATAGCCTATTATATAGCCCTCGTCCTCAAGCTGTTTTATAGCTTTTTCGACTTCTTCCTCGCTTTCGCCTGTCATTGCGGCAATTTCGGCGTTTGAAAGCCTTGCGTTTTGTCTTAAAATGTCAAGCAATCTGCTTTTGTTATCCATAGTTATCTCCCCCTTGTATTCATCAGTTTTTAAGGCTTTGAAGCGGCGCGGGTATTCTTCCTCCGCGTGAAATGAACTTTGAAGAACTGAACGGACTTACTTTCATAACGGGACCTGAACCGAACAGCCCGCCAAATTCAAGCGTTTCTCCCTCGTTCATTCCTATCGCGGGGATAACTCTTACAGCCGTTGTCTTTGAGTTCACCATGCCTATTGCCGCTTCGTCTGCAATAATCGCGGATATGGTATCTGTCGGCGTATCTCCGGGAATAACTATCATGTCAAGCCCTACCGAACAAACCGCCGTCATGGCTTCAAGTTTCTCAAGCGAAAGCGAACCTCTGTTTACCGCGTCAATCATTCCCGCGTCCTCCGAGACGGGTATAAACGCACCCGAAAGCCCTCCGACGTGCGACGAAGCCATAACTCCGCCCTTTTTAACTGCGTCATTAAGCATGGCAAGACAGGCAGTCGTACCATGCGCGCCGCAGCTTTCAAGCCCTATCTCCTCCAGAATATGCGCAACGCTGTCGCCGACAGCAGGCGTAGGCGCAAGCGAAAGGTCGACTATCCCAAACGGCACGCCAAGCCGTTTAGACGCTTCTGTACCTACAAGCTGTCCCATTCTCGTTATCTTAAACGCGGTTTTCTTGATTATGTCGGCAATTTCGGAGATGTTCGCGTCGGGGTATTTTTTGAGAGCCGCTCTCACAACTCCCGGTCCCGAAACGCCGACGTTTATCTCCGTATCGTATTCGCCTACGCCGTGAAATGCACCCGCCATAAACGGGTTGTCCTCCGGCGCGTTGCAGAAAACGACAATCTTTGCCGCGCCGAAACAGTGGTCATTTGCGGTTTTTTCGGACGATTCCTTGATTATTCTGCCCATAAGCGCCACTGCGTCCATGTTTATTCCCGCTTTTGTAGAGCCGACATTCACTGATGAACAAACGTTTTTTGTCACTGCAAGCGCTTCGGGAATGCTGTCGATAAGTTCCTTGTCGCCTGCGGAAAATCCCTTGTGAACAAGCGCCGAGTACCCGCCCACATAGTTTACGCCCGTACCCTCCGCAACTTTCTGAAGCGTTTGTGCATAAATAACGGGGCTTTGTCCTTTGGCTGACGAAGCCGCGGAAACAATTGCGATGGGCGTAACGGAAATCCGCTTGTTGATGATAGGGATACCGTATTGCTTTTCGATATCCTCACCCGTTTTGACAAGATTTTCGGCTTTTCTCATCATCTTTTCATATATCTTGTCACACGAGGACTTAGCGTCGCTGTCTATACAGTCGAGAAGCGAGATACCCATAGTTATAGTACGGATATCAAGATTTTCCTCCTGTATCATCTTTATCGTTTCCAAAATATCGCCTGTGTTTAACATAAATATCCTCCGGAAAATTTATATATTCATAAAAACGCCTATAACGCAATCTCTCTCCCAAAAATGGAAGCATTTGGAACTGCGTCCGCAAAGGCTGTTTTAAATCTTATGCATGGAGTTGAAAATATCCTCGTGCATAACGTGTATCTGCAAATTCATTTCCGTACCGGTTTCTTTAAGCTTGTCGGCAAAATCCGCATAGTTTATCGTCAGTTTGCTTATATCGATAAGCATAGTCATCGCAAACAAGTCCTGCATAATCGTCTGCGTAACGTCCATAACGTTTGCGCTGTACTCTGCGCAAATCCCGCTCACCTTAGCCAGAATGCCCACGGTATCTTTTCCTATAACAGCTACAACTGCTCTCATAAAATCTTTTCCTCCCGAAAAAACAGTCAAATTGTCCAAAAAAAACCTGCTTGTTTATGGTTTTTTTATGGGTTCTACTCTTATTATACTAAATTTTTGTAAAAAAGTAAATATATTCTGGACAAATTTGTATTTTTGTGATAAAATAATAAGTGTAGAGTTTTTTTTAATGTGAATTATGTACATTTTTTATATTTTGAGAGGTTCAAAGCTTGAACGAAAATCTTCCCGCTCTCCGCGAAAAGTCAAATCGCCTGCCGCTTTCGCCGGGAGTTTACCTTATGAAAGACAAAAACGGCACGATTATATATGTCGGCAAGGCGAAAGCGCTTAAAAACCGCGTGACGACGTATTTTCACCATAATTCCCAGCACACCGCGAAAACGCTGAAGCTTGTTGACAATATAGCGGATTTCGACTTTATTGTAACGCAGACGGAGCTTGACGCGCTTGTGCTTGAATGCAGTCTTATAAAGCTTCATCAGCCGAAGTACAACATCTTGCTGAAAGACGTAAAAGGCTACAATTATATAAAAATATCCAAGGAAGAATTTCCGAGAATAACTTATTCATTCCATACTGACGATAAAAAAGCCGAATATATCGGTCCTTTTACGAGCGGGTATACCATTAAAACCGCTGTTGAGGAAACAAACGCGCTTTTTATGCTTCCTACCTGCAAAAGGTCGTTTCCGAAAGATTTCGGGAAAGAGCGCCCTTGCTTGAATTATCATATTAAGAAGTGCATGGGAGTATGCGAGGGGAAAATTTCCGCAGAGGAATACGGTAAAATCGTTGACGAAGCGGTTAAATACCTCAAAAGCGGCAGCAAGACAAGCGTTGATGAACTAAAGGAAGAAATGGAAAAAGCCGCGGAAAACCTTGAATTTGAAAAAGCGGCAAGACTGCGCGACAGAATTGAAGCTGTTTCAAGGCTTGCGGCAAGGCAGAAGATTTTAGGCGGGAAAACCGACGTTGATATTGTCGCGCTGTCGCAAAATATAGGACAGGCGTCTGTTGCGGTTATTAAGTACAGAAACGGCAGGCTTGTGGACAAGGAAAATTTCTTTATCGGCGACGAGTACGAGGGCGCTCAGATGCGCAGGGATTTTCTGCTGAACTATTATTCGGGCAACAGTGATGTGCCGAAAGAAATACTTGTGGACGAGGAATTTGACGACAGCGAGCTTTTAGCCGAACTTCTGAAAGAACAGAACAACCGCGCCGTTAAAATAAATGTTCCTCACAGGGGCGAGGGCGCGGCGCAGATTGCCCTTGCAAAGAAAAACGCGGGTGAATATCTTGCGCTTAAAATAGGCAGGACGGCAAGAGAGATTTCCGCATTAGAGGACTTGAAAACATTGCTTGGGCTGGAAAAAATTCCCGATACGATTGAAAGCTACGATATTTCAAACTTCGGCGAATCGGGAGTTGTCGGCGGTATGATAGTATACAAAAACGGCAGACCGTTCAAGCCGGGTTACAGAAAATTCGCGATTAAAACCGTTGCCGGACAGAACGACTATGCCTGTATGCAGGAAGTGTTAAGGCGCAGAATGACGCGGTATCTTGAGGGCGACGAAAGTTTTTCGCCATTGCCCGACCTTATTCTTCTTGACGGCGGTAAAGGGCATATAAGCGCGGTGTCGGAGGTTCTTGACGAACTCGGAATACAAGTGCCGTTGTTCGGACTTGTAAAGGACAGCAAGCACAGAACCCGCGCTATTGCAAAAGAGGGCGGGGAAATTGAGATTAAGTCAAACCGCGCGCTGTTTGCGCTTCTTACGAACATTCAGGACGAAGTTCACCGCTTTTCGATAACGTTTCAGCGTTCGCGCCACAAACAGCAGACCTACGCTATGGAATTGACGGAAATAAACGGCATAGGCGAAGCAAAAGCGAGGGCGCTGCTGAAGAAGTTCAAAACAAAATCAGCTATGAAAGAAGCCGACATTGAGGAATTACGAAAAACCGCTAAGATAAGCGGAGAAAAAGCGAAAGAACTGTATGATTTCATTCAGGAGAGGTTTTAAAGTATAATGCGAGTTATCACGGGAAAAGCAAAGGGGAGAAAGCTTATTACGGTTGAGGGCACGGAGACCGTAAGACCTACGCTTGACGGCGTTAAAGAAGCTGTGTTCAGCGCTATACAGTTTGAGATTGAGGGCGCGGTTGTGCTGGATTTGTTTGCGGGGAGCGGACAGCTGGGCATTGAAGCGGTAAGCAGGGGCGCGAAAAAAGCCGTCTTTGCGGACAGCTCGGCGGAGTCAATAAAGGTTGTACGGCAAAACGTCAAGAATGTCGGCTTTGAGGAGTATTCAACGATCGTGCAGAAACCGTTCTCGGCGTTTCTGAAAAGCACAGCGGAAATTTTTGACATAGCTTTTCTCGATCCGCCGTACCGCCTAGGGCTTATAGGAAAGGCACTGCCGCTTCTTGAACCGAAAATGTCCGAACGCGGGATAATCATATGCGAACATGAAGAAGAATGTAATCTGCCGAAGAAAATTGGCAGGTTTGAAATAACGAAAGTATTAAGGCACAGAGGACTTTGCGTTTCAATATACAGAATACCGGCAGACGAGGAGGACGAAACTTGAAAACAGCAATTTATCCGGGAAGCTTTGATCCCGCCACAAACGGGCATCTTGACATAATAAAGCGTGCGTCTACTATGTTTGACAAGCTTATTGTCGTTGTCCTTATAAACCCGCTTAAAAGTTACAGCTTTACTATTGCGGAAAGAAGAGGACTGCTTGAAAAAGCAACGGCGGGAATGAAGAACATTGAGATTGACAGCTATGACGGACTGCTTGCGGATTATTTCACACAGCGTTCGGACGTTGACGTTATAGTAAAAGGTCTCAGGGCAACATCAGACTTCGAGTATGAATTTCAGATGGCGCATACGAACAAGGACCTTAACCCGCGCGCGGAAACGGTATTCATTCCCGCAAGCGCGAATACAACGTTTATTTCTTCAAGCATGGTAAAGCAGGTGGCAATGTTCGGCGGGGATTTGTCGAAATATGTGCCCGCGGTTATCCATAAGGAAATAAGCGTCAGACTTAAGGCGGAATTTGAGGAGAAAAAACGTCTTGCGGTATTGAACCAGCAGGATCTGTAAATATTTTAAGGGGGAAATTTTTATGCAAAATTCTTATTCAATGCAGGAACTTATTGACGCGCTTGACGACGTTGTAAACGAAGCGTCGCCCATGCCTTTCGGAAAGAGAAGCATGGTCGATGTCGGCAAAATCAGCGATATAATAAGCGATATGCGAATGGCGCTGCCTTTGGAAATACGCCAGGCGCAAAAGGTAGTGGAGGATAAAAACAACATTATCGATGAAGCAAAGCGCGAAGCTGAAAGCATAATCCGAAAAGCGGAGGAGCGCAGGCGCGAGCTTATTGACGAATCGGACATTCTGAAAGAAGCGCGCAGACGCGCAACAGAGGTGCTTGGCAGTGCAGAAGCGAGATGTTCGGACTTGCGCGCGTCAACAGACGCATTTGCGGATAAAATGCTTATGCGCGTCGAGGAGCTGCTCTCAAAGGACTTGAACGATTTAAGGCTGTTAAGGCAGAACATAGCCTCGCCTGTTACTCAGCAAACAGTTGTGCAAGCACCCGAAAAACCAGGGGAATAGGCAGTATACAGTTGACAGTGTAAAGTATACAGTTTATGTGCCGCTTCGCGGACGATTAAGATTGTTTTCAGAGGAAAGAGCGTAAACCTGTTGAGGGTTTACGCTCTCTTAGTTCAAAAACAATCTAAATCAGTCACGAAGTGACACCGAAACTGTTTACTTTACACTGTACACTGTCAACTGTCCTCAGCCGTAGCTTCTATAAACTCCAGCACTCCGCCGTAGATTGTGAACGCAACTTTCTGCTGAAACTCCCATGTTGACAGAAGTTGTTCTTCTTCGGGGTTAGAAAGAAATCCGCACTCTATCATAAGCGAGGGGTTCTGATTTGACTTAAGCAGGAACAACTCATCTCCCGACAGCTTTATTTCACGGTCGTTC
>CANQOJ010000124.1 GCA_947625455.1 uncultured Clostridia bacterium
GCGAAAACTGCCGTAAATGCCGCAAGAAAGGCAGGCATAAAAGCGGGATTGTTCCGTCCGAAAACTTTGTATCCGTTTCCCGTAAAGGAACTCAATACCGCGTCAGAACACGCAAAAGTACTGCTTGACGTGGAAATGTCAATGGGGCAGATGATAGATGATGTAAAGCTTGCGATAAACTGTTCAAAGCCCGTGCATTTCTGCGGAAGAACAGGCGGGGCAGTGCCTGTGCCTGCTGACGTGCTTGAAATGATAAAAAAGCTTGGAGGTGAACAGTAATGGCGGTTGTATTTGAACGTCCGAAGTCATTGCTTGACGTGCCGACGCATTATTGCCCCGGCTGTACGCACGGCATTGTTCACAGGCTTGTGTGCGAAGTTATTGACGAAATGGGCATAGAGGGGGATACGATAGGCATAGTACCCGTCGGTTGTTCTGTTATGGCATATGACTATTTCGGGTGCGACGTTATAGAAGCGCCGCACGGACGCGCGCCTGCTGTTGCAACAGGAGTAAAGCGCGCAAATCCCGAAAGCATGGTGTTTACATATCAGGGCGACGGCGATTTGGCGGCGATAGGCACTTGTGAAACGGTACACAGCGCGTCAAGGGGCGAGAACATTGTCGTTATATTCATAAACAACACCATTTACGGCATGACAGGCGGGCAGATGGCGCCGACAACTATTCCCGGTCAGGTTACGCAGACAACTCCCTATGGTCGCGACGTTAAAATTGCGGGTTATCCGCTTAGAATGTGCGAAATGCTGTCAACTCTTGACGGCGTGGCGCTTGCACAGCGAGTTTCGGTTGACAGCGTACCGCATATCCGCGAAGCGAAAAAAGCCATAAGGAAAGCGTTTGAAAACGAGAAAGCAAAGCGCGGATTTTCGATAATAGAGGTATTGTCAACCTGCCCCACAAACTGGGGATTGACGCCGCTTGAAGCAATAAAGCGCCTGCAGGACGAAATGATACCGTACTACCCGCTTGGAGTATATAAGGATAAGGAGAAATTGACATGACAACTGAAATTCTGCTTGCGGGATTTGGCGGACAGGGAGTTCTTTTCGCGGGGAAAATTCTTGCATACAGCGCGCTTATTGACGGAAAGGAGTTGTCGTGGCTTCCGTCATACGGACCTGAAATGCGCGGAGGTACGGCGAATTGTTCGGTGTGCGTATCAGATGAACCCATAGGTTCGCCTTTAGTGACAAATCCCGATATTTTTGTCGCTATGAACCAGCCGTCCTACGACAAGTTTATAAACGCTGTAAAGCCAAACGGCACGGCTTTTATCGACAGTTCGCTTGTGGAAACAAAATGTGAACGCATCGACATTTCCTGCCATTATCTCCCGTCAACAACGCTTGCAAATGAAAACAGCCTGCAAGGCGGTTCAAATATGATACTCCTCGGAAAGATAATAAAGGAAACAAAAATCTTCACGCCCGAAACGGTAAAAAAGGCAATAGAACAAGTCGTTCCCGCAGTTAAGGAAACGCTTATAAAGAACAACTTCAGGGCTATTGAATTAGGATTTAACAGTTAAAAAACTTTAGAGGTAAGATGTTAGAATTAAGATGTGAAAGTTAAAGCCAAACAAGTTTTTGGTTTAAACTCTTACCTCTTACTTCTAACCTCTTACCTCTAAACAACATTTAGGGGGGAATCAAAGTTTTACTGCTGTTTTACTGTGACGTTGCCTGAAGTTAATTTTATCTTTATGCTATGGCGGTTATCCCCGCCGAATGTTCCGTGTGTGCCTTTGCCGAGGTTCATCAGCTTGCCTTTTTCCGAACCTAAATCGGTTTTCAGCAATCCCGAAATACCGTCAAATTCAACGTCCATTCCGCTGTTTTCGGGCAGAGAAACATTAACATCTCCGCTTATTGCGCTGATATTCAGCCCGCCGTTCCACTCGCTGTAATCAAGGTCAATCCTGCCCGACGCAACTGAAACATTGCCCTCTCCGCAGGCGTTTTTGTAAACGGTGTTTCCCGAAACCGAACAAATTGAGAACTTCTCTGTTTTCGCGTTTATTTCAACATTTCCTGACGCGGTAGTTACCTTTACAAGCCTTGCGGGAATTTCATTTTCGACTGTTATTCTTCCCGAAGCGGTTTTTACGTTGATTTCATCAAACTCGGCTTTTACGTCAATACCGCCCGAAGCCGTGTCAAGGCTGAACTTCTCCGCTTTAACGCCGTCAACATTTACTCCGCCGTGAGTTGTCTTGACGGCAATTTTTGCGAATGTTTTTTTCGGAAGATAAACGGTTATTTTGTATTCATCTTCGGATTTGTTGCCGATTATGTCAATTAACGGCGTTTCCTTAAAGCTTAGTTTGTTTTCAAGCAGCACCGCGCAAAGCTGAGGAGAACTTTTCGGATTTTCATATTCAGCCGTTATCCCCTCGTCATCAGTAGGAATGACAACAATCTTCGCGCCTATAGAGTTCACCTCTACCTCGCTTATTTCATTCGTAAATCTGTAAACCTGTTTTTCAGCCATAATGATTTTCCTTTCTGTATATTATGTTTAAAATTAGTCGTAATTATTCGCAACATCACTGTTATAAATTCCGTAAATATCGCCGTGGTCAACTTCGCTGTCTGATGAACTGTAAGAAGAATCCGACTGAACTTCCGAAGAAGCAAAGTAGTTTCTTATTTTAACAGTTCCGTTTGTGTTGTCAATGCGTATAAAGTTTTCGGTATCTTCAGAACCGATATAATAACCGTTTCCGCTTTCCTTAATCACCATATCCGCATTATCGGTGTCAATGTCGATACATCCCGAAACTATCTGCGCAATAACTCTCGACTGCGTCATAGCAGGCAGTATCATATCGACGCTTCCGCCCGTTTTGTTCATGACTATGCCTTTGAAACTGCTGAAGTCAAGTATTGCGCTTCCGTTCGTCATCTGAAGACTTCCTGCGCCCGTAAGTTCGCTTATGTCAAGTTTTCCCGTGCCTACTCCTAAACTGTACTGTTCTGTGTATGCGTTTTTGACAACAGCCGTTCCCGAACCGACTTTGACGTCAATTTCGTCCGCTGTCGTTGAGGGATCTTTAATAAAGGAGAAATCTCCCGCGCCTACCTCTATATTATTATATTGTGCGGTAACGCTGAGAACGTTTACTATTCCAGAACCCTGCATTATTTCCAGAGTATGATAAAAACGCGTGGGAACGCTTATCATAACTGTGCATCTTGCTTCGGAAGCAGTATCGTCAAGCCAGCTTGTGAAACTGCCGTTTAAGGGATTGAAAGTGATGTCCGACGGGTGAATTTCTACAACGCTTGTATCCGTATCTTTTGAAAGTCTTACGTCAACTGTTCTGCTTTTGTTTTCGTTTTTGATGTTTATCACAATATCATCGCTTAGTGATGAACTGATGTACGCCTTGACTCCCGAAAGCTTAAAACTAATGTTGTCCAAGTCCTCCATCTCAATGTTTTTTGCGCCGTCCGAAGCGCTTATCGTGAAGTTTTGCTGTAATTCTTCAACTGTTGAGCTTATTTCAACACTTGAATTTATAGGATCTTCTTTGCTTTCAATGCCTAAAATCATCTGTAAAATTCCAGCAGTTATGAAACTGCAGACGCATACGGGAATTAAAATTGACAACAATTTCTTTATCATATTCTTCACCTCACAAATCGTAAATTGCCTTGATATGCAGTTCAATTACAAACTTCACAAGCTTTATAACGGGTTTTATAAGCAACATCCCCAAAAGTGAAATTATAAGTCCGAGCGAACATTCTCCTATTCCCAAAAAGAGATTTACTATTGCATAGTTGCTGTATTCAAAAAAGGCAGTAAAAATCGTTTCAAAAAATAACCCTATTCCCCCGCATATCATAGATATGACCGCCGATATTATTGCCGGCAATAACCAACTCCACACAAGCACGTCAAGCACTATCGCGCCCGCAAGTTTACCGCCGTTTACATTAGGCTTCAAATCTTTTACGTAAGTAAACGCCGAGCCTTTTTTGCCGCTGTTTTGATTTTGAGAGTTGGGGATAGTTCCTTTCCGCTCGTGATTTGAGTGTTCTCGGAAACTGTCGTTCGGGTGAGGGATTTTTTCCGCGGCATTTTTAACGGCGGACGCGGCGTTTTGTCCTGCCTGCTTTACGCTTTGCCCCGCATTTTTAACCGCGTTTTTAACTTGACTGTTTTCTATCGCGTCAGCAATCGCACTTCCCGCCGCTTTAGCCGCGTCGGCAATCGCGCTGCCCGCGTTTGAAAAAGCCTCCGATACGCTCGGCTTTGCGACAGCCGAGCCTTTCGAAGAAGTATCCGCTGAGCCTTGCGCGAAAGTTCCCGCTGAACTTCCCGCAAAAGTTCCCGAATAGCCGCTGCTTACGGAATTTGCGTCAGATTGATTTTTTGCGTTTGGATATATTTCCTCGGAAAAATGTTCTGGAGTGTACTCAATAAAATGCTCAATATCGCTTTGTTTATCCTTTAAAAGCGATAAGTCCGCGGGAACATCTTTTCCGGGTTTCGTAAGGCTTACCTTGCGTTCAATATCTCTTGCAACCATGCTGTTTATGCGCGTGCTTTCAAGATTAAGGTAATTTCTCGCAATCTCCTTTACGTCGCCTAAGCGGTTTGCCGCTTCGGCTTCGGAAATGCCCTCGGTTTTACATTCGGCGAAATGCTCTTCAAAATCAAGCTTTATATCCTCGGTGTAATTTATTCCTATGCGTTCTAGTTCATATTCAAGCTGTGTGAAAAATTCACTCTTGCTGTTCGTTATCATTTTCGTATTCCCCTTTCAGAAGCTTATCTATGCTCACTTCAAATTCCGACCATTCATTTATCAGCTTTTCAAGTTCATCTTTTCCCTTATCCGTTATCTTATAGTATTTCCTCGGCGGCCCTTCGGGGGATTCGACTATGTAGCTGTCGATAAATCCCGCGTCTCTGAGGCGTTTCATAAGCGGATATATTGTACCCTCGGTCATTTCCATACATGCCGATATTCGGTTTACAATTTCATAGCCGTAGCAGTCTGCTCTGCTTATTATTGACAGAGCGCACATTTCAAGTGTTCCCCGTTTCATTTGTGAGTTCATATCTTCACCTCCGAGTTCTCTTCGCTGGTTTTATTATACCACAAGGTATCATATATTGCAATATACCGAATATACAAAAATTGCGGTAAAATTACCGCAATAATTTGTAAATAGTTAACAAAATTAAACATTCAAGGTCCCATAATTGATATATAGTCAAAATCGGGATTTTCTTTCATCATCTTTCTAAGATACCCCGTAAACCGCCTGTAAAAGTCAACAACGCAATCAATGTTGCGCTTTATTGTTTCAAGGTTTGTAACTCCCGCAATATGGTCGGGATTGTCCTTATCGGTCATGTAAAAAATAGAAAAGTTTTTCATTATCGGTTCAAGATAAATGTTGCCGAAATCCTTTTCAAGAGTATCCGCCGCCCATTCTATCTCGGCGCACATTCTTTCTGCCTGAATATAAGTGTAGAAATTGTGTTCAAGCCACCACTCAAACTCCACCTTGCCAAATCTTTCGCTTATGTACATACATTCGTCATGCCTGTACATATTGCAGGGAAGTGACATATCGAAATATTTATAGAAGAAATACTGCAAAAAGCACTCAACGTCACCCTCTTCAACGGAAATTTCATAGTCGTACCTAAGTTCGACATCATCTTCAATTATCTTGTCGCTAAGCCTTACTTTCGCGGGCATTATCCAGAAATATGAACTTGTGTCATGACCTTCTTTTATTTCTATCTGCATTGTTTCTCCTTTCTGTGCTGAATTTACGCGGTATAATCGGAATTTATAGTAATTTAAGCTCGCTTATGAATTTCGGGAAAACTGTCTGGTCTGTCATAAATTCAAATTTTAGGAAGTGGCTGTTTTCACCGTCTTGCTGTATTTCGCCCGACACTTTGATATGTCCCGTTTTGTCGCACTTGAATTTTATTGTGTTGCCGTAACTTATTTCGACAAAGGTTATTTCTTTTATCTTGAATGAAATCATATCCTCCAGCAATCCGATAAATTCCTGTAATTGCTTATAATCATATTCACATTTATATGCAGCGCCGGAAAACGCTCCCGATTTTACTTTGATATCAAATGAACAATTATAAGGATTTCCTTTTTTCTCGTCGTCAATACTGTGCCGAAAATTTTCTATTTCTATATAATTTCCGCAGTATTCAAGCTTTGGCTCCATACCTTATTTGCTCCTCATTGAAAGCGAAATTCTCCCTCGCTTTAAGTCAACGTCAAGCACCCTTACCTTTACGACGTCATTGACTTTCACAACCTCAAACGGGTTTTTTACAAACCTGTCCGCAAGCTGTGATATATGCACAAGTCCGTCCTCGTGAACGCCTATATCTACAAACGCCCCGTAGTCAACGACATTCCTCACCGTTCCCATAAGTTCCATTCCCGGCTTTAAATCTTTGAGTTCCATAACGTCGCCGCTTCTCATAAGAGGAGGGGGAAGTTCGTCACGCGGATCGCGCCCCGGCTTTTCAAGTTCTTTTGCTATGTCCTGCAAAGTAGGCAAACCTGCGCCCGTTTCATTTGCAACAGCGCTTAATTTTACACTTTTTAGCTTTTCGCGTATCTTTTCCGCATTTCCGAGTTCAACTGCCGTAATTCCGCACTTGTCCATAAGTATCTTCGCGGTTTCATAGCTTTCGGGG
>CANQOJ010000125.1 GCA_947625455.1 uncultured Clostridia bacterium
GGGGCTTCTGAAAATGGCGCCTATCGTTTCCATTCCGATACTTATTCCCGCAAAACACACGTCTTTTCCCGTATCTGAAATCGCCGTCGGTTTGTCCAGCCTGTACGCGAATATTATGTCGTTTTCAACGTTCATGGTGTTGTATTTGATAAAACTTGTGCGCTCCTCGCAGTTCACCAGAGGACCTATATCGCTTATAACGCCCGTATCTCCGTCAGGGCTGAACAGTCTCCCGTCCTCGTCAAACAAAACGGGTATCGACTCCTCTTCCTTGTAATGCCCGACATTGTATTCGTTTTCCAAAAACGCGGACATATCTTCGGACGTGCGCGGATTGTTATCGGCAAACCGTCTTTTGACCGCCAAAGCCTCGTTCCAGTATTGCGAGATTTTCCACTCGGTATTGTCGAAAATCTGAACGGTTATCTCCGAAAGCTGATTTACTCGCTCGGTGTAGACCGTGTTGTTCAGAGAAGTCCTGAGCTGACTTATGACAAAAAAACCGCACACCCCCGCCGTTACGGCAATGACAGAGGCGATTATAAATATCCTGCGGTATTTTTTATCTATCGTTATCTTCATATTTTTAATTCCAGTTCAATAATTCTTCCGACAACGGCGGGTTTCCGCTGTTGTCAAAGAAGTCTTTTACAGCGCCGAGACCTTGTATACCGCTGTCCTGAATGTTCCCCGCGGTGCAAAGTTCCTCGTCCGCACCGCACACCATAACGGTATATTTTTCGTTGTCGGAAAGTTCCTTGTTGCCCTTTACGAAAAGTTCGTAGGGGAATGTCGCGGACTTGCCGTTTTTCTCGATTGTATAGCCCTTTTGCGCAAATTCTTTTATCTGTTTTCCGGTAAGAGTTACGGTTTTAATATTGCCGTTCCAGCCCGTGGGGATTATGGACACAATTCTCTCGTCAGTAAGAGGCAAAGGCATAATATATCCGTTTATGCCGTCGCCGTTTTGAATTGCGCAGTTGTCAACGGCGACATTAAGCGACATCAGAGCGCAGTCGGCGTTTACAGCCTCGCCGAAAATCTTTCCGACAAGCTGTGCCGTTTCTTTCTGGTCATATTTTCTGTCAACTTCGGAATATACGGTCGAGCCGTTTGCAAGCCAGTCTTGGCACAAATTATCCATTCTGTCAAGAACTTCGTCTTTTGTGTATTCCCCGTTCAGATAATCAAGAACATCTTCTCCGACTTTTGCGAGAATGCCCTCCCAGCCCGTATAGAGAAGCGGCGCGGTATGACCGTTGCGCATATCCTCTAAACAGCCGGCATATGGGCTTTTGGGATCTATTTCCCAGTCGCGCAGTGAGGAGATATATGTAGTGTTGGCAGTGTAAAACGTATTCTGCCCCTCTATGGTTGAAAGCAATTCCAAAACGTGCAGAGCGTCCTCCAGCTTCTGTTCGTTGCCTTTTTCGCCAAGCTTTTTGTTAATGCCGAAATTTTTCGACTGCACTGTAATGTACATATTTTTAGAGCCGTCGCGGGAAAGATACGGCATAGGCGCGTAAACATCTCCCGTGCCGTCCTCGTTTTGCGTCCATCTGTCAACTCCTCCTACGGCAAACGCGGTATTGCCCTCGCTGAAAATCTCAAAAGATGTCTTGCCGTCAAGGGTATTGCTTCCCTGCAAAAAGCCCAGGTCAACCCACTCCTGCATATAATCCATAGCCTCGCCGAAACCCTCCCGTGCGTCGGCTTTGCCGCTTAAGAAATCTCTCTGCCACTGAACGCCCTTTATTGACGTCAAATCTATAGTATCGGCAAGATTGCACACATATTGAAATCCCTGACCTGCATTAAAGGAATTAGTAACGGCAAGCCTTACGCCGGCTTTTTCTATTTCGGGCGCAAGCGCTTTCAATTCCTCAAAGCTTTCGGGAACTTTCCAGCCGTGTTTATCAAACAGAGTCTTGTTGTACGCGCAAACATAGACGGAATACCTTGAGGGCAGCAGATAGACGCCACCGTCAAGTTCCTGCTGTGACAAAAGCGTCGGATCGTAGTAGTCGGTAAAAGCGTAGCTTGACAGTTCTAAAAGGTTAGCTTTCATTTCTTCGGGATAATTCGTCCACGCATAGGTTGTGTTGTAAATATCGGGCATATCACCCGTAATCATCTGGTCGCAGGTGAACCTTGACCAGTTTTTTCCGTTATACGGGATAAGTTCAAGCTGTATTTCGGGATATTTTTCGGCAACAAGTTTTTTAAGCTGGTCAATATCCGACGAGTAGAGAATAGTTATCGGCTCGTGCTTTTCTCCCGAACTTATGTTCGTTTTGTCGCTGCAACCGCACAGCAGTGCGATACACAAAATCACGGACAACACATATTTAAGATATTTCATGTAAAATCTCCTTTTTTTATATAGCTACCGCTTATATTCTACCATATTTTAAGCGTGTTGTCAATACTAGAAGCTAGATTTTTAAGAGGCTAGAGGCTAGCGCAGTATATAGGGTACAATTCGGGTGTTTACGCTCTTTTTGTACAAACTCTAGCCTCTAGTCTCTTAACGTCTAGCTTCTACTTGACTTTGTGCTTGTTATGTGGTATAATCATAATAGAGATTATTGTGCTTTCGCCGAGTACGATAGCTTTGCGTCCAAAGCTCTGACTTGCTGACGGGCTGATTTCCGTCATGAAATTCAGAAGTTGTCCGTACGGTGCGGACTATGCGTTTGCCAAAAATACATAGCAGGAGGTTTATTATGGGTAATACTGTTCTTGAAACAAAATTAGTAGGGGATATAAGCGGAAATTTCGTTATCCCGTCATATCAGCGCGGATACCGCTGGGGTAAAGGCGAGACGGAGAAATCTCTGGGCGAGGTTGAGCGGTTGCTGGAGGATATTTATACTTTCGGCAAGGACAATTCCGACGGGTATTACTGCTTACAGCCTGTGGTGGTTTTAAAAAGAGAAGACGGCAAGTTTGAACTTATTGACGGACAACAGCGTTTAACTACGATTTACCTTATCTATCATTATATACACGAAAAAGACAGTTCGATAAATATGCCCGAATACTCTATTTCTTATGGCAGCAGAGATAAATCTAAGGATTTTTTGGAAAAAATCAATTTGTCAGATGATGATATTAAAACAGAAAAAGACAAAAATATAGATTTCTGGTATTTTTACACGGCTTATGAACTTATTGACAAATGGTTTAATACTCATAAGGACAGCGACGGAAACCCTGTTTTTTCCAAAATAGACAACCTCTTTAAAGAAAAAGTTCAGGTCATATGGTACGAAGTCGATTCGTCAGAAAACCCTATTGAATTGTTTACCCGACTGAATATCGGCAAAATCCCGCTTACGAATGCGGAACTCGTAAAGGCTATGTTCTTAAGCAGAGACAACGGCGAAAATTTCAGCATGGAGAAACGGCAGGAGATTGCGCTGCAGTGGGATTTGGTTGAAAAAGAACTTCACGACGATATGCTGTGGTATTTTCTGACAAATAAGACGGATAAGGACTATCAGACAAGGATTGACCTTGTACTTGACATAATCGCAAATACGCCTGCGGACAACAGAGAAAAATATCATACTTTCTATGAATTTAATAAAAAACATCAGAATAATCAGAAACTTGACGACATATGGCTTGAAATTCAGCAAACGTTTCTTGAACTTAAAAGCTGGTACACCGACCGCGATTTATATCATATGATAGGCTATCTTATCGCCGTTAATTCAGCAAGTTTGCAGGACTTGTACAACGAATCGCAGAATAGGACAAAAACAGCCTTTAATGATTATCTGAAAGGGCTGATAAAGAAAAGCATTAAGATAAATCTTAACGAGACGAAAGACAATCTCGTTAACAGCAGTAATGTTGACGGTTATCTTAAGGTTCTGAATTATGAAAGCGACCACAACGAAATAGAAAACTTGCTTTTGCTGTTTAATATTGAAACAATCCGCAAAAGTATTAACGAATCGCAGAGATTTCCGTTTGACAAATACAAGGTTGACAAGGACGGAGCAAGGGTTAAATGGACGCTTGAACATATTCATGCGCAAAATTCCCAAAGCTTGAAAAAGGCGGAACAATGGCAGGAGTGGTTTGAACATCATATTACAGCAGTAAAGAATATTGCCAAAGATATGAATAGGACATTATCTGACGGGAGTACGATACAGAAGTTGGTTGACGATATGAATGAAGCTGAGGAAGAAGCAAAAAAGGGCAAACTTAGCGGTAATTTGTTGTCCGAGTTTACCGCAATTTCCGACAGGGTTTTCAAAGCCTGGGCGGAACTGGAGAACGACGGCAACAACACTAACACAGCTGTTGCCGATCCGGAACATTCGATTTCAAACCTTGCGCTGTTGATACATGGCGACAATTCATCAATAGGAAATAATGTTTTTGACGTCAAGAGAGATGAAATAATAAAAATGCATAAGAAAGATCATTATATTCCTGTCTGCACAATGTGGGCATTTTTGAAATACTATACGCCGTCAGATAAAAACCAGGTTCATTTCTGGGGCGCGGCAGACAGAAAAGCATATTTTAATGCGATTAGCGACACGCTTAAGGAGTACTTATAATACGGACGAGGAGGACGTGTGATATGGAACAAACGGAAAATATGGAACCAAAGTCATTTAAGAAAATATTCGACGAAAAAATTGTAGAAAAAATAGTCATTCCGATTATTCAGAGAGATTATGCGCAGGGCAGAAAATCGGAAGAAGTAAAGCGTGTGAGGGAGAAATTTCTCGGTTCGCTGTATGATGCGGTGACGGGTACGCCGCTGATTCTGGACTTTGTGTACGGGAATATTGACGAGATTGACCGAAAGAAATGCCTAACGCCTCTTGACGGACAGCAGAGACTGACAACGCTGTTTCTTCTGCACTGGTATGCGTTAAAGAAATATGTTGCAGAAAAAGAGAAAGAGAATGTGAAAGTTCCCGAAAGCGAATATGAATTTTTAAAGAATTTCAGCTATGAAACAAGATACAGCGCAAGGGAATTTTGCAGGAAACTTGTGGATTATAATCCGCAGTTTAGCGAAACACTTTCCGAGCAAATATATGACCAGTCATGGTTTCCGAGAGACTGGGCGAATGATCCTACAATAAGCTCTATGCTGGTAATGCTTGACGCAATAAACGATAAGTTTAAAAATGTTCCGGATATATGGGATAAGCTTACGCAAAACGGCGGGTGCGTAAAATTCTATTTCCTGCCGCTTGAAAAAATGGGGCTTACGGACGATTTGTACATACGAATGAACTCCCGCGGAAAGCCTCTCACTGCGTTTGAACATTTCAAAGCCGAGTTTGAAAAGAAAATGCGCGCAATAGACAATTCGCAGGACAAATCGTGGACAACCGAGGTTATGCAAAAAATTGACGGCAAATGGACAGACCTTTTGTGGAAGTACAGCACAGGCGACCATATTGTTGATAACAGATTTCTGAACTATTTCAGATTTATCTGCGATATAATCAGCTTTAAAAATGGCAAAAAGCGCGTGAAAGATGAACTTGGCGAGTATGGCGGGAACATGCTTGACGTTCTGGAAAAATTTGACGCTTTTGAGGAAAAAGAGACTTTTAAGGAAATAGAGAAGTTCTTTGATTGCTGGTGCGATATTCCAAAGAATACCAAGTATAATTCTTCTGAGGAATTTTTGAACTCGTTTATGTCGAAAACTCACAAGCCGGGGTATATCAAGGTTGGCAGCTACAAAAAGAAAGAAAAGGGAAAAGGGAAAAAGAAAGAAAAAGAGGACAACAAGGAGTATACCGTTTTAGGGTTGTGTCTGGAGGATTATGAAAGTTTAAGCTATGGCGATACTGTGCTGTTGTACGCTATTACGCTTTATCTGCGGGATACAAATAATACACAGTATACAAAAGATATAGCTAAAACAAATGAATTAAATAATTCAAATAATATATCTGATGCCGCTTTCAGAAGAAAAATTCGGATAGTTAATAACCTTATCAAAAATTCGGATGATGAAATGGCTATCCGTGAACAGAGAAATAATATGAAGAATATTATAGAGCAGACTGAGGAGATTATGCTTAACGGCATTATTCCGAAAACTACAGGTTTCAACAGCTATCAGCTTGATGAAGAACGGGATAAGATAGTTTTCTTGGAGAATAATTTGCAGAATAATTTCCGCATAGATGATATTATGTTTGAGCTTGAGGACCATGATTTACTTTACGGGCAGATTAGCATTGTCGAGCCGAATATAGGCGAGATTGACTCGAAAAACAATCAGGCAGATGTACAAAAATTACAAGATTTTGCAAAATATGCAGACGGCTTTATATCGCTGTTTAACTGCACCCATGATAAAGTGGACCGCGCGCTGATGGCAATAGGGGATTATAGTCAGGACGTCGGTAAAAATGAAAGAATGATTTATCAGTATGGATTTGGAACTGAAAAATCCTGGGAAAATCTGTTCCATAAAAGAAGTCTGAACACGACAAGAACAGTTAATACCGTAAATTACTTTGAAAACACGCATAATATTTTAATCAAACTGTTGAATGCTTCAAACGGGTTTACGGATAAAATTTTAGATGGTATATCGGGCGCTTTTGTGAAAAACTGCAAGGATAATAAATACTATCCGCTGAGGTATTATTATATTGCATATGATGCATATCGTCCGAAGC
>CANQOJ010000126.1 GCA_947625455.1 uncultured Clostridia bacterium
GCTTTCTTTCCCGCGCCGCTGTATCCCGAAACCGCATGGCATACAACAGGGTAATCAGCTGGCATTATTCCGAGTTTTATAAGCGGATAGACCATTGAAATAAAACCGCTTGCGTAACAGCCGGGAACAACGGTTCTTTTGCTGTTCGTAATTTTATCCCTAAAATCTGCGCCAAGTTCGGGAAATCCGTACGCCCAGTCGGGATTTATCCTGTGAGCGGTAGAAGCGTCAATTATCCTTACCTTGTCTCCCGCCATAGCAACAGCTTCTTTCGCCGCCGCGTCGGGCAGGCACAAAAACGTAAAATCCGCGGAGTTTATCATCTTTCTGCGCTCGTCATTGTCCTTGCGCTTGTCCTCGTCGATTTTCAGAAGTTCAATGTCGTTTCTGCCCTCAAATCTTTCAAGGATTTTAAGTCCTGTTGTGCCGTCCTGTCCGTCAATATATACCTTAACCATTGTTCAACTCTCCAAGTTTATTCTTTACCGATTTTATCTGCGCTATAACGCTTTCGGGAGATGGACCGCCGAAAGATTTGCGCTCTTTGACGCAGGTTTCGAGGTTTATCGCGTCATAAACGTCTCTGTCGAAAAGTTCGCTTGCTTTCTTGTATTCATCAAGCGGGAGTTCTTCAAGCGTTGTGTTCTTGCTTATGCACAGCGCCACAAGTCCGCCCGTAATCTTATATGCTGTCCTGAACGGCATTCCTTTCTTTACGAGATAATCCGCGCAGTCCGTAGCGTTTATAAAGCCCTTTGCGGCGGCTTTGCGCATATTATCGCGAAGAACGGTCATTGTCGCAAGCATGGGCGTAAATGTTGAAATGCAGAGCTTTATGTTGTCAACAGCGTCAAAAATCGCTTCTTTGTCCTCCTGCATATCCTTATTGTATGCAAGCGGCAGACCTTTCATCATAGTAAGCAAGGTCATATTGTCGCCGATAACCCTTGCCGTCTTTCCTCTGATAAGCTCGGTAACGTCGGGATTTTTCTTCTGCGGCATTATGCTTGAGCCTGTTGAAAATGCGTCGTCAAGTTCAATGAACTTAAACTCCCAACTGCACCATAAAATTATTTCCTCGGAAAATCTCGACAGATGAACCATGCAGATAGAAAGCGCACTCGCAAGTTCCATGCAGAAATCCCTGTCCGACACCCCGTCAAGCGAGTTTTCCATAGGTCCGTTCATTTCAAGCAGGGAAGAGGTTAGATATCTGTCAATGTTGTAGGTAGTACCCGCAAGCGCGCAGCTCCCCAGCGGATTTACGTTCATTCGCTTTTCCGTATCGTTTAGCCTGTCAATATCTCTTAACAGCATCTGCGCATACGCCATAAGATGATGTCCGAAAGTTATAGGCTGAGCGCGCTGAAGATGAGTATAGCCCGGCATTATAGTATCGGCGTTTTCTTCTGCAAGCTTGCAGAGCGTTTCAATAAGATTTTCGAGAAGTTCTTTTATTTCCTTTATCTCGTCGCGCAGATAAAGCCTTATATCAAGCGCCACCTGGTCGTTTCTCGAACGCGAAGTATGAAGTCTTTTTCCCACGTCGCCAAGTCGTTTTGTAAGTTCCGCCTCGATAAACATGTGAATATCTTCCGCGTTAGGATCAAACGCAAGCTTTCCGCTGTCAATATCCGCTTTGATTTCCTTTAAGCCCCCGATTATTTCAAGGCTGTCGCTCATGCTTATAATGCCCTGTTTTCCGAGCATTTCAGCGTGAGCAATACTGCCCGCAATATCCTGGCTGTACATTCTCGCGTCAAAGGAAATAGACGAGTTGAAAGCATTTACGCCCTCGTCAACTTCTTTTGAAAATCTTCCTGCCCACATTGCCATAATAAAAGTTACTCCTATCATATAAACAGCAAAGCGGTTTTTCACCACTTTGCATGATATTAAAACAGCTTTTCAAAAACTTCAAACGTTTCATCACCCATTTTGCGTACAGAACCCGAAAGCGACATGGTTGAAAAACGACCGTTTTTGTCAAGCTTCAGCGGTTTCAAAGACGATTTTGTGTTCCCGAAAAGCAAGGTTTTCGCCGTTTCAAGCGGTATCTCGCGCGGATATATCTCCGAACCGTGTTCACCGCTTGCCGCCTGTTCCGCACAGCAAGTCTTAGGTTCTTGTGTAAACAAATGAAAAGGTTCGGGAATTTCCCACTCGCGGTATTCGCGGGTTATATTATCGGGAATACGGTTTTCTTTCGGGTTTTCCATTCCGCTGTAGCGATAACTTATATACGTATTTTTCCCCGTAACAAACCCGTTGTCACGGCACACCGCGACAAACTCGCCGCGCGGTTCTCTCCAGTAATACGCCGTGCCCTCAGGGATAAGAGCGCTGTATGCTCTGCCAAGCTCGCGTATGGTATACTCAAACGCACACTCTATCTTCTCAACGGGAAGCCTTGCCATAACCGCCAAAGTACCGTTTATAATCGTCACGGGGTAAATAATGTCGCCGACTTTAACCGATTTTATGTGAGGCATAATCGTGTGGTGACTGCCGTACACAACTTTCAAAGGACCTGTGTCGCCGGCTTTCTTGACCATTGACACATATTCCTTTGACCAGTAGACCATAAATCCGCTCATTATTTTTTGTTTCTCTCAGCGTCAAGCAAAGCCTTTACCTTGATAGGCAGACCGAACAGGTTTATAAATCCTGCGCTGTCTTTCTGATTGTAAACATCATCTTCGCCGAAAGATGCAAAGTCCTCGCTGTAAAGAGTATAAGGCGAAGTAACGCCTGCGTTAATGATGTTGCCCTTGTAGAGTTTGAGTTTTACATCGCCCGTAACGGTTTCCTGCGTCTTGTCAACAAACGCGTCCATAGCCTCGCGCAAAGGAGTATACCACTGACCGTTGTAAACGATTTCCGCATATTTCTGCGCAAGACCGTATTTATAGTGCTGTGTTTCCTTGTCAAGACAGATAGTTTCAAGAACCTCGTGCGCGTGGTAGAGGATAGTTCCTCCGGGAGTTTCGTAAACGCCTCTTGACTTCATTCCCACAAGTCTGTTTTCAACAACGTCAAACAATCCTATGCCGTTTTCTCCGCCTATCTTGTTAAGCGTTTTGATAAGCTTAACGCCGTCCATCTTCTCGCCGTTAAGCGCAACAGGAACGCCCTTTTCAAAATGAATAGTTATATAAGTGGGCTTGTCGGGGGCTTGTTCGGGAGAAACTCCGAGTTCAAGAAATCCCTCTTTGTTGTACTGCGGTTCGTTTGCGGGATCTTCAAGGTCAAGTCCCTCGTGAGAAAGATGCCACAGGTTCATATCCTTTGAGTAGTTGGTTTCGCGCGTAATCTTTATGGGAACATTATGCGCTTCTGCGTAGTCAATTTCCTGGTCGCGCGACCTGATGTCCCAGATTCTCCACGGCGCGATTATCTTCATTTCGGGAGCAAGCGCCTTTATCGTGAGTTCAAAGCGCACCTGGTCGTTGCCTTTTCCCGTACAGCCGTGGCAGATAGCGTCAGCGCCCTCTTTTTTCGCAATCTCAACAATTCTCTTAGCAATAGGAGGACGTGCAAATGACGTTCCGAGGAGATAGCCCTCGTATTTTGCTCCCGCTTTAAGAGTGGGGAATACAAAGTCGTTTACAAATTCGTCCTGAATATCCTCGATATAGAGTTTGGAAGCGCCCGTTTTCTTAGCGCGTTCTTCAAGACCTGTAAGTTCCGCGTCCTGACCAACGTTTCCTGCAACGCAGATAACCTCGCACCCCGGATAGGTTTCTTTAAGCCACGGGATAATGATTGACGTATCAAGTCCGCCCGAATATGCCAGAACTACTTTTTTGATTTGCTCAGCCATAATAAAAAACTCCTTTAACTAAAAAAATATTTACATTTTTAATTTTACATATAACTATGTTGTTTGTCAAGCGAAAATATTCATTTTTGAGAATATTATTCACAAATCACAAAATATTTTCATAAAAACAACTATTTTTATGAATGCTATAGAATAAAATTCAAAAAATTATTCAATTTTAGCGCTTGACAAAATTGAATTATGCTGTTATAATTATAATGAAAATATTTATTCGGAGGTTTTTATATGAAATTAGGCGAAAAACTTGAATACCTGCTTGCAAGAAAAGGGCTGAATAAAGCGGATTTTGCAAATACTGTCGGTGTTACAAACCGTGCGCTTTATTATTACATTTCGGGCGAACGTCTGCCGAGAAAGAAAGTGCTTAAGCAAATGGCGGAAGAACTCGGAGTTGAAGAAGAATTTCTTGCAAACGACAAGATTGAACTTGAACTTACATCTGACGAGAAGTTTATTAAAACACTTCTTGAAAGCGGAAAGACAAACGCGGGCGCGGTTAAGTTCCTCGAAGAAAGCAAAGGATTGTTCGCGGGAAATTCCATATCCAACGAGGACAAAGAGTTCCTTATAAATTGTCTTAACGAAATATATCTCGACAGCCGCAAAAAGGACGACAAAATAAAATAATGCGCAGCATCATTGAGCTTGCGAAAAAAACAGCCGACAGATATGCCGGGGCAAACGCCATTGAAATTGCCGAAAATCTCGGCATAAAGGTATGGTTCAGAAAGCTTGGTTCTCTGAAAGGGTTTTATTTGTCCGAAAACGGTATAAAATACATAGTGATAAATGAAGCGCTTACGGACAGGATGAAAGAGGTTGTCTGCGCTCACGAGTTAGGTCATGCATTGCTTCACAGCGAACTTTCTGCGGGCATGATGCGCGAAACCACGCTGTTTTTGAGCAACAACAAAACCGAGCGCGAGGCAAATCTGTTTGCGGCAAGCCTGCTTATCTCCGACAGCGAGATATTGTACGCACTTGAAAACGAAAACTCGCTAAGCGCGGTTTCCTCTGCGCTTGGTTACCCGTGCGAATTTATAGCCTATAAGATTAAGGCGTTAAACAGCGAGGGCTATAAATTCAATGTTTCGGAAATCAATGACGATTTTTTAAAGGAATGATTTGTAATGGTCATCAAATCTGTTTTAAAAACTCTTACAAGCGCTGTCGGCGTTTCGGGAGATGAATTTTCCGCGTCGGAAAAAGCGGCTCAAATTTTGAGAGAATACGCTGACGACGTGAGCATTGACGCTTTCGGAAATGTAACGGGGTATGTAAAATCGGGCAGGCAAAATGCGAAAACGCTCCTGCTTGACGCGCATATAGACCAGGTCGGGCTTATTGTAACGTTTATTGACGAAAAAGGCTTTGTCGGAGTAGGCAAGTGCGGTTCTCCCGATTTAAGGACGCTTCTTGCCCAGTCGGTAGTGATACACGGCAAAAAAGACGTCTTGGGCGTTGTTTCAACTCTTCCTCCTCACGTTTCAAAGGACAAGTCCGCTCCCGAAATAGGCGATATTTTCATTGACGTCGGACTTTCAAAGGAAAAAGCCGAAGAGATTATCTCACAGGGCGACAGAGTTACGGTAAATTCTGATTTCCGCGAGTTGTCGGAAACTCAGATTTCCGCACCCGCAGTTGACGACAGAAGCGGGGTTTGCGCGGTATTGCTTGCGCTTGAAATGCTTAAAGGCAAAAAACTTGCGTATGATATTGCGGTTTGCTTTTCCTGCCGTGAGGAAACAGGCGAAAGCGGTGCGAAAATGAGCGGATTCAGGCTTAAACCCGACGAGGCGCTTGTCGTTGACGTTTCGTTTGGAAAAACTCCCGACAGCACCGCAAAAGACACCGCTGAAATAGGAAGCGGTGTTATGATAGGGTTTTCTGCTTCTCTTGATAAGGGTATGTCAAACAAGCTCTGCAAATTAGCCGAAAGCGCTGAAATTCCGTATACTCGCGAGATAATGCCGTCATCTACGGGGACAAACGCTGACGCTTTGGGCGTTAGCGGTAAAGGAGTTAAATGCTGTACGCTGTCGCTGCCTATAAAGTATATGCACACGGCTGTTGAAACCGTTGATATGCGCGATATTGAGGCAGCGGCAAGGCTTATCTGCGAATACGCAAAGGAGTGCTGAGATGAACGAAACTCTTAAAAGGTTATGTGAAATAAACGGCACATCGGGCAGTGAAAGCGAAGTGCGCGAGTTTATCCGCGCAAACATCACCGCTGACGAAATCTTTACGGACAATCTCGGCAATCTGATAGTATTTAAAAAAGGCAGGAAAACTCCTAAAAACAAGATTATGTTTGCCGCGCATATGGACGAGGTAGGACTTATGATAACCTACGCTGACAGCGAGGGTTTTCTTCGTTTCGGCGCTGTGGGAGGAATAAATCCCGCTGTTTTGCTGGGCAGGGGATTTAAGCTTGAAAACGGCGCACGCGCGGTTTGCGCAACAAAGGCTATCCACCAGCAAACCAAAGACGAGCGCAGTAAAATTCCCGAAATTGACGAACTTTATCTCGACATAGGGGCAAAAAACCGCGAAGATGCCGAGAAATCAGCGCCTTTGGGAAGCTGTGCGTATTTTGATACGGACTTCTTTGAATTTGGCGACGGTTTTTTAAAGGGCAAGGCAATTGACGACCGCGCGGGTTGTCTTATAATGATGAACATGATAAACGGAAATCCCGAATATGACGCATGGTATGCGTTTACCGTGCAGGAAGAGATAGGCACGCGCGGCGCTTCTGCGGCGGCATTTAACGTTGCGCCCGATATTGCGTTTGTGCTTGAAACGACAACAGCCTGCGATATTGCGGG